>JANOIK010001056.1:0-3657 GCA_031407585.1 Planctomycetota bacterium
CACGTGAACCGGGCGACGGCCGACGTGCTGCTGGCGAACGGTTGCGAAGTCGCGACGCCCCCGGTGCAACACTGCTGCGGCTCGCTGCACGCCCACAACGGCGAGCTGGAACTGGCACGCGATCTGGCCCGGCGGAATCTCGACGCCGTCGATCTCAGCGAGTTCGACGCCGTGATCAGCAACTCCGGCGGCTGCGGCTCGCACCTGCGGCGGTACGAGGAGCTACTCGCGGGCGACGACGCATACTGCGATCGGGCTCGCGCGTGGGATCACAAGGTGCGCGACATTCACGAGTGGCTGTGCGAGATCGGCCTGCGAGCGCCCGCCCTCGCGACCGACGAGGCGCCGCTTACCGTCGCGTACGACGCCTCATGCCACTTGCTCCACGGACAGAAAATCGCACTGCAACCGCTGGAGCTTTTGCGGGCGATCCCCAATCTACGGCTGGTCGACTTGCCCGAGTCCGACTGGTGCTGCGGCGCCGCCGGCGTTTACACGCTCACGCAGCCCGAGCAATCGGCAAAGCTGCTGGCGCGGAAGCTCGACCACATCGCGTCGACCGGCGCGTCGATCATCGCCACCGGCAACCCCGGCTGCCTGCTGCAGCTCGAACAAGGCATGCGCGGCGATGCACGGCTGAGTCACGTGCGCGTCTGCCATCCCGTGCAGTTACTGTCGGAAGCGTACCGGCGGGAAAGCGCGTCATCACCCAACCGGTAAGGAGATCAGTCTTCCTTGGCAAGAATTGCCGCTACTTCCTGCTTCAGAGTACGAACGTTTTTCTGAACAACGCCCCAAACAATGTCGTTGTCGATAACTCCGTACCCATGAACCATGACATTGCGAAAGTCGATGATTCGCTGCATTTCCGTGATCGACTGCAACAGCGAAGGATCCTTCCGACGACCTTGCTGGCACGCTTCGCCCACGGTGATGAATTGTCGCTCGACGGCGGCGCGAAGTAACTCATCGTGGAGGTAGTCGTCGTGGCTCTTGCCCCGCGTGAACTGCAAGATGAGTTCCAGCGCGTGATCGACGTCTCGAACGAATGTCAGCGATTCAGGCGGCATAAAGGACTGTCCGTGCCGCATCAACGCCGCGACGAAAGTAGGGATTGGTGATGGCCCGATCGACGACCAGATCGATCTCCCGATCGAAGAGTTGCCGTAGCGCCTCGAGCAGCCCGAAGTAAGCATCCGCCTTAGCAACTGGCGTTAACTCGTCGAACTCGACCAAAAAGTCGAGATCGCTCGCGTCGGGATCGAACGTGCCTTGAGCGGCCGAGCCGAACAGTTCGAGCCGGGAGACGTCGAACCGGTCGCAAAGCTGCCGGATGGCGTCGAGGCGATCAGTCACCTGTGGGGCAATAGAGCGCATTTTGGGTACGCGTTCGCTAAGAGTTGTTTCCAGTTCTGACAGTCTAATTCTACCCAACGTTCGCTCCGCGCGCCGCTAGCACCGCTCCGTTTATGCCGGTTGTAGCGGATATTCCCTCAACCCGCGGACGCCCCGCGGCCGATTTTCTCCCAAGACGGCGCTGCGCACGCATCGCTCACAGAGCCGCCGCTGGAACGCGCCAGCGGCCGATTCCACCCGCTGGCCAGCCGTCGTTGGGGGGACTTTTCTGATGATTCGCCGCACACTTTTCGCCGTCTGCCTGGGCGCGGCCTTCGCCTGCCTGAGCTCGGGCAGCCGGGCCGAAGCCCAGAATGCCTACGGCGCCGCCTGGGGCGGAACCTACACCTCCCAGGATTGGAACCGCTTCTACCATTATCCCTACGTGTACTACCCCCAAAACTTCTGGGGCAGCGAGTACTACCGCAGCGCCGACAGCCTGTACTACCGCTATCCGCCCGAAATGCGGATTCCGGTCTACAACCGCCGGTGGCACAACGAGTACCCGAACCGCCGCCGGTACCATGCCGGGCACCACTTTGTGCTCGACGTATTCTGAATGGGCGGCTGGGGACTTCCCGGGATTTGCCGCGAAAACTGCTAAATTTGGCAGATTTTCCGGCAGACATTTGCAACTCGCCCCATGAGCGGCTAGACTGCCGTTTGCGTGGGGATTCCTGCGCACAAACACCCTCCGCGGGTTGCTGCCCCACTCGCGGAGGGCTTTTTATGCGCTGAGGGTTTTGGGTGCGAGTTTTCTCGGGGTGCCATGCCCACGTCCGCGTGGGCATGCCGAGCCCTCGGCAAACATGGCCACGTCGGCGGACCTCCGTGGCCATGGCACCCAGGCATTGGGTCGGCGCCTTGGGGAAACTCCTGGCAGCCGGTATCGTTGAGAGCTTGCTCTTGAAGGGCGCCCCGTGGCGCCATCTTTGGGCGCCGTTTCGACGCGCCCCCTTGCGAGGAAGCACTCATGTCCGCCCTGACAATCGATCGCGCCGCCGTCGACGCGGTGCTCGCCGATTTTTCCGATCCCGAAACGGGCCGCGACGTTAAAACGCTCGGCCAGGTCCGCGACGTTGTCGTCCGCGGCCAGCAGGTGATCGTCACGCTCGGCCTCACGACCTGGTCGGCGCCGATCTGGGCCGACGCGCGCCAGGACCTCATCGATCGCCTGCGTGCGGCACTGCCCGGCGACGCGGAGGTCGCGGTCGAGATCGTCGAACATCGGCGCCCCGCGGAGCCGATCGGCTCGATCGGACTCACGGCCAAGAGCGTCATCGCGGTGGGCTCGGGCAAGGGCGGCGTCGGCAAGAGCACCGTCGCCGCGTCGATTGCCATCGCGCTCAAGAACGCGGGCTCGAAAGTGGGACTCATGGACGCCGACGTCTACGGCCCCAGCATTCCGCACTTGCTCGGCCTCGAAGGCCGGCCGACGGTCGTCGACCAGAAGCTGCAGGCCATCGACGCGGCCGGCATGCCCGTGATGAGCATGGGATTCATGGTTCCGGCAGGCGAGGCCGTCGTGTGGCGCGGCCCGATGCTGCACGGCGCCATCACGCAATTCCTGCGCGACACGGCGTGGGGCGATCTCGATTACCTGATCATCGACATGCCGCCGGGCACGGGCGACATCGCTCTGACGCTCTCGCAGGCACTGCCGCTCACCGGGGCCGTGGTCGTATGCACGCCGCAGGACGTCGCGATCATCGACGCGGTGAAGGCGATCGCGATGTTCCGCAAGGTGAGCATCCCGGTGCTCGGCGTGGTCGAGAACATGAGCTACTTCCTCTGCCCCGACAACGGGAAGCGGTACGACATCTTCGGCTCGGGCGGCGCGCGGGCGAAGGCCGAGGAGCTGGAGGCGCCGTTCCTGGGCGAAGTGCCGATCCAGATTCCGATCCGCGAGCGCGGCGACGCCGGTGAAACGAGCGGCAACCTGGCCGACGCGGCAAGCGCGCCGTACTTCCAGCGGATCAGCGTGAACCTGATCCACAACATCGCGGCGTCCCGCGCCGCGACGCCGCCACTGCCGACGTTGTCGGTGTTGTGAGGGAGGCGCTAGGCTCTAGACGCTAGGCGCTAGGTTGGAAGGACTGCGACTACCCGCCGTGCTTCAATCCCTAGTGCTTTGTCACAGCTTGATTTTCGGGTAGAGGGATTTGAGCGTACCGCGGGCGTCTTTGACTTTCATCTGCCAGTCGACGCCGCGCTGGGTCGCGTTGACGTCGGTCGACCAGGCTGCCAGCTCGGACTGCAGCT
>JANOIK010001058.1:0-3727 GCA_031407585.1 Planctomycetota bacterium
GCCGATCTCCGCCGCGCAGGCCGAAGCCGTGGCCGCCGGTTTCGTAGATGTGCATCTCGGCTGGCACGTTGTGGTCGACGAGCGCTTCGTAGAAGAGCAGCGCATTTTTCACGGGCACTGCCTTGTCGTCGCTGGCGTGGATGAGGAACGTTGGCGGCGTGGCGTCGGTGACGCGTCGGTACGTCGACCTGTGTTCGACTAGCTCGTCGCTCGCGTCTTTGCCTAACAGGTTCTCGCGCGAGCCGCCGTGCGTGACGCCGGGCTCCATCGAAATAACGGGGTACAAGAGCACCGCGAAGGCCGGGCGGCTGCTGAATCGATCGATGGGATCGGCGGCGTCGGTCTTGCCGTCGTCGAACATTGTCGCAGCGGTCGACGCCAGGTGCCCGCCGGCGGAGGAGCCGAGGACGCCGATGCGGTCGGGGTCGATGCCCCACTCGGCCGCGCGACTACGCACCGTTCGCAGTGCGTGCTGCACATCTTGGAGCGGAACGGGCTGCTGGTTTGCGCCTCCGCCGCAACGGTAGCGCAGCACGATGCCGGCGACGCCACGGGCCTGCATCCACTGGGCGATCGCGAGCCCTTCGTGGCCCATCGCGTGGTGGCCGTAGCCGCCGCCGGGGCAGATCACCACGGCCGTGCCGTTGCGCTTGTCGGGCTCGGGTAGAAACGGCGTGATCGAGGGGTTTGCCGTATCGAGCTCCAGCCACTCCGGCGTGCCGGCGACCGTCGGCTCGCCGCCGGCGTTGCCCGGATGGCCGGCGGGCCAGAGGGGGATTTCACGCACGGGTTCTTGAGCTTGCGCCGCGACAACGGCATTCAGAACGACGAGCGCCCAGCCGAGCGACCAGGCGAGTGCACGAAGAGTTCGCACGAGAACCTCCACGAATCACGACATTAAGATGAGTAATTCCGCCACACGCCGACGACCGCCGGCGCGTACGGCCGCACGTCCCACGCCTCGCTCCGCTCGCCCGCGGGCAGTAGCGCGGGATCGAACCGTTCGTCCGACTCGACGACGACGACGCTGCTCGCCGGCGCCGCGTGAACGATCGCCCCGATGAGCGCAAGCATCTCGTCCTGCCGATCGACGAAGAAGTCGTACGGCGGACTGCAGAACACGAGCCACGGCATCTCGGCAAGCGCCGCGTCGCTCGACTTCCCGACGTCTCGCTTCCCCCACAGAAACGCGCTGGTCATCAGCAGCGTCGTCTGCTTCTCGACGCCGAGCGCCTTGATGTTCTCCTCAATGACGCGCGCCGTCGGCACATGTCGCTCGATGAATGTGGCATGCGCCGCGCCGCGGCTGAGTGCTTCGAGCCCCAGAGCGCCCGTGCCGGCGAACAGGTCGATCGCGTGCCGCCCCTCGGCGCCCACGCTCACCAGGTTGAAGATCGTTTCGCGCAGCCGATGCTTCATCGGCCGGGTCACGAGCAGGTCCTCACCGTCGCGAAACGGCTCGTGCTTCAGCTTGCGGCCCCGGAAGCGGCCGCCGACGATCCGCAGTTCGGTCGTCTCGGTGAGCGGCTCGGCGCGGCGGCGTGGGGGCTTGGGCATGGCGAAAGGAACCGGCCGGTGGGCCGCTGGCGGAGCGGCCGGCCACCATGGCCCGCCCTGCCCCGGCGGCCGCGATTTTGTTATTCTGACCGGTTCGGCGCCGCGGCGAAAGCGGCCGCGATTCGACCCCCAGATATTCGACCCCCGAGGGCTCATTCCATGGCCAGATCCCTGCTCTGCTTCGCGATGGTCAGCGCCACGGCGCTCCGCGGTTTCGCACAAGACGCGGCGGCCCCGCCCGCCGATGCGGCGGCTGCTCCCGCGGCTGCCGAAGGCGCCGCGACCGATGCTGCTCCAGCCGCCGACGCGGCGCCCGCAGCCGATGCCGCGCCGCCGGCGTCCGCGGAAGCCGTCGCGGCGAACGAGGCTTTCGAGGCGATCGTCACCGAGTGGAACGCTCTGATCGACCAGCTCAAGCAACTCCAGCAGAAGCGCGACGCGGCCGAGGGCGATTCGCGGGCCGCAGCGGAAGCGCAGATGAGTGAACTCCGGCTGCAGGCTTCGGCGCTGGTCGACAAAGTCGCCGACGCCGGCCTCGCGGCGTACAAGCTCGACCCCCTGGCGTTTCCCCGCGTGACGAGCACCGTGCTGGCGATCGCCCAGTTCCACGTCATCGGCGATCCGAAAGGCGATGGCGGCGACCACTACGAAAAGGGACTCAAGCTCGCCCAGGGCCTCATCGACGCGGGCGCGGCGGAGAAGTGGCCGCAGCTTTACCTGTTCGCGGGCTTCAGCGCGTACTGCATCGGTGAGTTGGACGTTGCCGAGGAGTATCTCAAGAAGGCCGACGCGGCAGGCATGTTCGCCAACCTGCCGCAACCCACCGGCGGCGAGCCGCCGAGCCTCAAGCTGCTGATCGACGCCAAGGGCTACCTCGACTCGCTGGCGACGCACCGCAAGAACTGGGACGAGGAGCAAGCGATCCGCGCGGCGGAGGCGAAGGCCGATGACCTGCCGCGCGTGAAGTTCACGACGACTCAGGGGGACATCGTGATCGAGTTGTTCGAGAACGAGGCGCCGCAGTCCGTCGCCAACTTCATCACGCTGGTGAAGAGCGGGTACTACGAGGGCGTCACGTTCCACCGCGTGCTGCCGTTGTTTATGGCCCAGGGCGGCGACCCCCAGGGCACGGGCGGCGGCGGGCCGGGGTACAACATCCGGGACGAGCAGCGAGCCCCGAAGGCCCGGAAGCATTTTCGCGGCAGCCTGAGCATGGCGAACACGGGCCAGCCCAACAGCGGCGGGTCGCAGTTCTTTCTCACGTTCGTGCCCACCTCGTACCTGGACGGTCGCCACGCGGTGTTCGGGCGGGTGATCGAGGGGATGGACGCGGCGGCGTCGCTCCGGCGGCGGGATCCGGACGGGGGCGGGGTGTCGCCGGATAAGATCCTGAAGGCCGAGGTGCTGCGGGATCGGGGGCACGAGTATTCGTTCGAGAAGCTGGCAGAGTGATTCGGGGCCGAAGTCCCTGACGAATGACGAAAACGGAGGCGGGATAGCAGGGAGCAGGGAGCGGCCGAGATTTTGGCACGGGGTTTTGTACACCGATGCCAAAATTGGGTTCGCTGGGGGCTGTTTTCTCGGGGTTTACTGCGTTCGGGCGGGAATTTTGTTTTCGAGTTTTGGGGCGGGAACTGGCGGAAGGCCGTGTTTTCTCGGATGGGAATTGTGTAGCGCAGAGCGAAATCGCATCGACCGTTCCAAAATTCGCCGCTCTGCCGTGGGGCGCGGCGCGCAGAGGCTGGAATTGCCGAGGCTCCGCCAGAGTCGGGGCGAGTGGAGCGCGGGAATTATGGAATGGGAGAGCATTGGGAAGGGGTCAGGAGTCAGGAGTCAGGGGTCAGGAGTCAGGGGTCAGGAGTCAGAGGTCAGGAGTCAGAGGTCAGACACGGATGCTGGATGGGGACGGCACGTTCGTTGTTCCGGTCCTACTCTTACTCGTACTCGTACTCCTACTCGCATTGGCTGCGGATCAATTCGAGTATGAGTAGGATTAGAATTTGAGAGGGATGCTCGCGCATTGCCCTAGCGCCTAGTGCTTTGTCACAGCTTGATTTTCGGGTAGAGGGATTTGAGCGTACCGCGGGCGTCTTTGACTTTCATCTGCCAGTCGACGCCGCGCTGGGTCGCGTTGACGTCGGTCGACCAGGCTGCCAGCTCGGACTGCAGC
>JANOIK010001068.1:0-4539 GCA_031407585.1 Planctomycetota bacterium
CTTTAAATCCGCGTTCATCCGCGGCCAATTCCCCGCACTGGTAAAATGACCGCAGGGAGGATCGGCAGATGGTTCACACCTACGACATCACCGGAATGCATTGCCACAGCTGCGTGGCCAAAGTGACGGCCGCGCTTCAGCGAGTTCCGGGCGTCACCGCGGCCCAAGTCTCGCTCAACCCGCCGCAAGCGCGCGTCGAAATGTCGAGCCACGTGCCCACAGAGCAGCTCGACCGCGCCGCCCAATCCACTGGCGCCTACCACCTCGCCGACGCCCCCACGCCCCCCGCCCCCGGCGAGGCCGCTTCAGCGGCCGGGCGAACCACGCCCAACGTCCCCCACGTACATGTGCTCGATCTCACAGCCCCGCCCGCGAACGCCAATTCCCCACCCCAAGAAAGCCTCTATCCCCTCTTCCTCATCGTCGGCTACATCCTCGGCATCGTCGCACTCGTCGCGATCCTCACCGGCGAGCGCTCCCCGATGGTCCTCATGCGCTACTTCATGAGCGGCTTCTTCCTCGTCTTCTCGTTCTTCAAACTGCTCGACCTCCGCGGCTTCGCGACGACGTACCGCACCTACGACATCCTCGCTCGCGCCGTCCCCGCGTGGGCGTACGCCTACCCGTTCGTGGAGCTCGTCCTCGGCGCCGCGTACCTGCTCGACCTCGCCCCGCTGGCAACCAACCTGGCGACGCTCGCCGTGATGCTCCTCGGCGCCGTCGGCGTGCTGCAGGCGCTCCGCGCCAAGCGTGCGATCCGCTGCGCGTGCCTGGGGACGGCGCTCAACCTGCCGATGACGACGATCACGCTCGTCGAAGACCTGGTGATGGCGACGATGGCGGCGATCATGCTCTTCACTGGCTGACCGCAGCAGGGGGCGTTAAGCTCAATCGGGTGAAAACTGCGCTGAGCGCAATGATGAAAGGCCAGTCACATGAAGGTTAGTCAGTACCATGGAACCTGACAAATATCAGCAAGCCGAAAAGCGCGACGACTGTTCGCCTCGGCGATGGATCGTCGCCGGCGGGGCTTTCGTGGCAATCCTGGCGTTTGCCGTGACAGCGTCTTTGCTGATCATGAAGTCTTCGTCGAGTCTCGACCCCAACTCCCAAAGGGACGGCGCTCAAGCCCCCGAGCCCGCGGAGCCGACGCAAGACTCCATTCACGCCGAAGGCGCCGAAGCCTCCCTCACGACGCTGATCATCCGCCTCCGCAAAGAGAAGAACCTCATCGGCCTCGCCGCGATCGTTGCGGTCGACGGCAAAATTGTAGCCTCTGCAGCTGACGGAGAGCGGAAGAAGGGAAGCGGCGTGTGGCTTAAGACCGGCGACCGCTTCCACCTGGGGTCCATCACCAAATCGATCACCGCGACGATGATCGCCCGACTCATCGAGTCAGGCCAACTCAAGTGGTCCACCTCCATCGGCGAGTGCTTTCCCGACGCCTCCATCCACGACGACTGGAAGCCGGTCACCTTCCAAGAGCTTCTCACGCACACTTCCGGCGCCCCGCCCAACTTCCCCATCATGGTGGCGTTCACCGCTCCTGCGCTCGGTCCCGAACGCACGAAAGCCCGTCGAGAGGCGGTGCTGAATGTGCTCGCCGAAAAACCTACCGACCCGCCGGGCGAAGAATTTGAATACTCGAACGTCGGCTTCACCATCGCGGGCGCGATGGCCGAACAGGCGACCGGCCAAACCTGGGAAGACCTTGTGAAACGAGAGGTCTTCGAGCCGCTCAAGCTCGTCACCGCTGGCTTCGGACCGCCAAAGAGCCCGGACGACACGCTCCCTCAGCCGCGCGGCCACCGTCCGATCTTCGCCTGGAAAACCGCCATGGGCGACGACGCGGACAACACCCCCATCATCGGCCCCGCCGGCACGGTTCACATGTCGCTCGGCGACCTCTGCACCTACGCGACAGAACACCTGCGCGGCGACCGGGGCGAAGGCCAGCTTCTCTCCGCCGAAACTTACAAGCGGCTGCACGCCCCAAAGCTCCAGAACTATGCCTGCGGCTGGGTGACAAAGGGACCTGGAGAAATCCCGCTCACCGTCTTTTGGCACAACGGGTCGAACACGCTGTGGTACGCGCTGGTCGTGTTCATCCCCGAAAAGAACATGGTGGTGGCCGTCGCCTCCAACGACGGCGATATTGACAGCGCCGAATCCGCTGCATGGGAAGTCTTGAAGTCCGCTGCCGGCGAGTCCAACGCCGCAGCCGGTCCTCCACAACGTCAATCCCAAGACGACGGAGATGGAGATTACGACAAGAAATCACCCTTCGCAGCGGTGCGATGGCAGGAGTCCCAACCTGAGGTCAAAGTCGGCGACAAGTGGTTTACCCTCGTCTCGCTCGACGACCTCCCTGCCTCCGAGATCGTCGCTTTCAGCCAGCGCACCTTTGGAGACTTGTGGCAGAAGCGATTCGAGGAGGACCTCGTCGAAGTCTTGACCCGGATGGGGCACGAACCAGAAGATACCGTCCAACTGGTGGTGATGCCGCTGGAATCCCAAGCTACGAGGACCCTCGGGGACGTCCCCATGACAAGGGCCAACCGCCAGGCCATTTGGGATGCGGCCCAAGCCCGTGAGCGCAGCGAGCTCGAGCAGCCAAACACGAATGGTCAGGCGATTGAGGCGCCCGAATGAATCCCGAACACGATTCCAGCCAATAGCCCCGCACACGCGGCGCCGCCGTGACGCGGGTAACGAGTTCCAACATCACTCAGGCTTGGTACCGGTGAGCCGCTCCACCAGCCAGTTCTCGAACGCCGCAAGATCTTTCCAATCGGTGGCCACGCGCATCGTCTTCGCGCCCGGGTCCACAACCGTCATTCCCTCGTCGGTGACGCGGATCGGCAGCGTCTCGATGCGGCAAAGTTCGTCCGTCACGGCCAGGTAGACGGCCACCGTATCGAACAGCGTGCTACTCTCCTGGTGCTTGCGCTCTTTCCCCTCGGCAAACCATTCGGCGTTCTCCGCCCACACGTCGTAGTTCTCGATGAGCGCCCGCAGCATCGGATCGTCCGAGTCGCGCACCCGAGAAAACTTGTCCCCGCGCAGCACGACGAGCCCACAAGTATCCAGCGGCGTGATGGTCACGTCCCAAGGCGCCGCCAGCGCCGTCTGGCAAGCCGCGATATCCGCCTTCACGTTGTACTCAGGAACGACTTCCTTCGAGTCGCCATATCCCTTGCGAACAGCGCCGTGCATCCCCACAAAACGCGCTTTCGCGGCAATCCCCGGATCACGCCGCAGCGCTTCGGCGATGTTCGGCACGGGCCCGACGGCGATGATCGTCACGGGCTGCTCAGACGCGTTGATCGTCTCGATCATCGCCTGCACGCCATCGTCATGCACCGTCCCGGGGTAGGAATCCAGCGCGTAGTCCCCGACCCATTCCATCTGCGCATGCTCTCCATCAAGGCTCCCATGGCCGACGCCAATCGGAATATCCGTCCGGCCGGCGACTTCGAGCAGCTTGGCCACAAGCCTGGCCCGATTCGTGCCTTTACCCATGTCGGTCGTCACCAGCTTCACATCCAGCTCGGGACACTTCAGCAGCAGGGCAAGCGCCCAAGTGTCGTCGATGTCGTCGCCAATGTCGGTGTCGAAAATCACCGCGGTGCGCCTGGCGGCCGTCTCGGCGCGAACGGAGCGCCCATGCAGAACGAGAATGACGGCCAGAAGACTGGCGATGGCCAGCGTGCGATGCCAGATGACGCGAGGTTCAATGCCCACAAAAATTTCCTGTGCGACCGATCAGCCGCGCTCGCGCTAGCCCCCGGTTTTGAAACGGATTCGAGAACGACCAAATGTAGCCCCGCGGATGTGCAATTTCAACGAAGCGGCTTCAGCAGGCCGTCCGCCGGGCGACGATGTTAGCTACGCCGGGTCTCGATCCCACCCTACCAAAAGGATTGCATCACGCCCCCAGGCCGCTACCCTGTGGCGGGTGGCCCAGGTTGCCGTCGGCGGCTACCTGGGCGGCGCAGCCGCAAGAGGCAACCCTGAAAGTCACGCCGCCCGCCACGGTTCGAACTTAGAAACGTTGGGCACGCTCCCATGGAAACGCTTGAGAAGGCTCCCGCAACCTATCCATCCATCTGGCAAAGCATCTTGATGGTTGGCATCGTGCTTTTGATAAGCATGGCTTGCGGTCCAATTTACTTCCTCGGAACTTGGATCGACGAGGAAGCCGTCATGCTGGTGTACTACGTGGCTGCCTTCGGCCTGTCATTCTGGACGTTCCATTCCATCCGCAATCACAAGGCGGGGCCGTCGCACTACAATTTCCGCATCGCCTCGTGGCGACTCGTGATCCCCTTGGCCCTGGGCAGCGTCGCCCTCTTGTACGGCGTGGTCGCTCCGATCGCCGGCTTGATCCCCATGCCGGAAGCCATGGAGGACGGCATGCGGGAGATGGCTCGTCAGAAAGGTTTTTTCACGTTCGTGTATTTTGTCCTTGCCGCTCCGCTGCTGGAAGAATTGATCTTCCGCGGCATCATGTTGGACGGCCTCTTGAAGCGCTACTCG
>JANOIK010001105.1:0-1680 GCA_031407585.1 Planctomycetota bacterium
CCGCTTTCGCGACCTCGATCTTACAAAGGCCGCAGACACGGAGCGGTTGAGAATACGAATCCGCCGCGCCGCCAAACGCGTATGCAGCCAGCCTGGAGCGGCCGGCCTGTGGATGAAGATGAAGGAAGAGCGCTGCGCCAAACAAACCAATGCCAATGCGTGGGCCGATGCCAGCAATGTCATATCGAACAAACGCCTGGCCGTACGCATCATCCGCAAGTGAACAATTTCCCGAGGCGACCCGGGGGATGAATGCAATATCGCCTTCCTCTCCCCCATCACCTGAGGGGCCGCGCTACCCCTGGCGCGGCCCCTTTTTCTTCATATGTCAGGCAGCGTATCCGGCTTGCAGGCATCAATAAAGCACGGCAGTATCTTGCTTGTTGGAGAACCCGAAAATGGCGCATGCCCTCCCCCTGTTTACTATTGCTATTTCCTTGGCAATCGCGCCGCCAGCATCTGCCGAGCTAAGCGCCCCCGAAACCAGAATGTTGGTAACAGTTGATGCCGAATATGAGCGCTCGGTCATGCTGCTGGAAAAAATGGTCAACGAGAACAGCGGAACGATGAATTTTGAAGGCGTCAAAGCCGTGTCCGAAATGATGCGCGCCGAGCTTGAGCCGCTCGGTTTCAAGGTCGAATGGATCGACATGGCGCGGGCCAAACGCGCGGGGCATCTGGTTGCAACCAAGAACGGCAAAAAGGGCAACAAGAAGCTACTCCTTATCGCGCATCTCGACACAGTATTCGAGGCCGATAGCCCGTTCCAGAAATTTGTGCGCTCAGGGGATCGAGCTGAGGGGCCGGGCGCGGGGGACGACAAGGGCGGGATGGTGGTGATTATCGCCGCGCTGCGCGCGATGCAGGCGGCGGGGACGCTGAAGGATGCAAGTATCGAAATCCACATGACCGGCGACGAGGAAGATGCGGGCGATCCCATCGAGGTCACGCGTGCACCGCTGATCGCCGCAGGCAAGATGGCCGATGTCGCGCTCGATTTCGAAGGGCTATCTATCGAGAATGGCAAGGATATGGGCGTCATTTCGCGGCGATCGTCGAATAGCTGGCGGCTTGAGGTGGCTGGCGTCACCGGGCATAGCTCGCTGATCTTCAATGACACCTATGGCGACGGTGCGGCGTTTGAACTCGCACGCATCCTGCATCGTTTCCGCACCGAACTGCCCGAGCCAAATCTAACCTTCAACGTCGGCCTGATCGCCGCCGGTCAGGAAGCGACTGTCGACGCCGACGGTATCCGCGCGAGTGCGAAGGGCAAAACCAATATCATCCCTGGTATCGCACTTGCCCGCGGGGATTTCCGCACGCTGTCGGAAGAGCAAAGCGCGCGGGTGCGGGCGACGATGCAGGCGATAGTCACAACGTCGGCGCCCAAAACCTCCGCCAAGATAAGCTTCGATCCGGGTAGCTATCCAGCGATGGCACCTACCGAGGGCAACAAGGCGCTGCTGGCGAAACTGAACGGCGTCAACCGTGATCTGGGCCTTGGCGAGCAGAGCCCGCTCGACCCACTAAAGCGCGGCGCTGGCGATATCAGCTTCGTCGCCAATGATGTCGATGGCCTGGTCGGCCTGGGTGTCTATAGCAGGGGCGACCATGCGCCGGGCGAAACCGTCGATCTTTCCAGCATCAAACGGCAGGCCAAGCGCGCCGCGATCCTGA
>JANOIK010001022.1:0-2351 GCA_031407585.1 Planctomycetota bacterium
CGCACAACAAGGCGCTGATTCCCTACATGCCCGAGGTGTACCGGACCGGGGATGACGAGTCCGCGACTTCGGCGTTCGTGGTGTTGGCTGGCGAGGACACCGTGTTTCCGCCCGGGGCGCGGGGGTTCCCGCTGCGGGCGGCGGTCGACGGCACGTCGAACACGTTACTGGCGGTGCACGCGGGGGGCGCCGCGCGGGCGGAGTGGACCAGGCCGGACAATGTCGCGTTCGACGAGGCGGCGCCGCTCGAGAATCTGGGGTTCGTCAATGGGCGGCTGGAAGGCGTGTTGCTGAACGGCACGCTCATCTCGCTGCCGTACGATATTCCCGGCAATATTGTCGTCGGGCTGGTCACGCCGCAGGGGGACGAGCTGATCGACGGGGCGGGGCTCGCGCGGCGGTATGCCAATGTGAGCAGTGCTGCGAGCGTGAAGCCGACCCAGGCGGAGGCGGCCCTTCCGCCCGCTCTCGACCCGGCCGTCGCCCATCAGCAGGCGATGTACCGCATGAAGAACGCGGCGATAGCGGTGCTGGATTATGAGTCGGCTCGCGGGGAGTATCCGATGTCGGCGGGATACCGGCGGGCGACCGATCCTTCGGAGCTGAGCGTAAGCTGGCGCGTGTTGGTGCTGCCGTATATGGAGCAGCAGAATCTGTTTCGGCGATATAACCCTGGCGAGCCGTGGGACGGCGCGACGAATCGCGAGCTGCTGCACTTCATGCCGGCCCACTACCGCCACGAGGCGTCGATGGACGACTCGGCGACGCGCCTGCAAATGCTGATTGGGGTGGGCACGCCGTTTGGTCCCCGGCCGCGCGGGCGTGGCCAGGCGCCGGCGCGGTGGCGGGGGGTGCAGCCGCGCGAGGTTCTGGACGGCACGTCGAACACGATCATGGCGATCGAATCGGGGCGCGATCGGACCGTGCCGTGGATGGAGCCGCGGGATTTGACGTTCGACCCCGCCAACCCCGTGGCGTCGCTGGGTCAGCTTGAGGCGGCGGGCACGGTGGCGGCGATGCTCGACGGTTCGGTGCGGGTGATCGAGGGGAGCATCGATCCGCAGGTGCTCGCTCATTTGGCGTTGTACCGCGATGAGTATGAAGCGGCGAATCCTGTTAAGGTGCTCGACTGGGCGTCGGCGGCGATGCCGGAGCCGGTGCTCGCGGCGGCCGACTCGCAAGCGCCGGCTGTCGCGGGGCCTTCGCCCCCCGCTGAAGCTGTGGCCGCGGGGCCCGGCGCGGGCATCTTCCCGGCCGACAATGCGCCTTCGCCGCTGCTTGCGGAGTTTCCGGTCGCCCGTCCCGCGTTCCACTACGCGTACGATGCGGTCAGCGGCCACCTGATGGCGGTCGAGTATGAGAACAACCAGGCGACACTGTTCCGCTTGGAGGGCGGCCTCGACGAAGTCGTGGTGACGCCCTGCCCCGCGCGGCCCACCGCCGCGCTGGCCAAGCGCTACAAGGATCGTTCGTTCTTCATCGTCGGCGGCAAGCTCGACAAGCGGATCGACGTGTTCGACGCGAAGGACGGCAGCCGCACGGGGTCGATCTACATCCAGACGCCCGGCGTGTATGAGTTGGCGACCAGCGCCCGTGAGGACGACCCGTACGTTTACTACTCCTCCCGGCGCGGCGAGCATTCGAGTTTCTACATCGGGCGGATCGATCTCGCCGCGATGGCGGACCAGGGCGAGATTGCGGAAGGCGGCGGCGTGACGCTCTCGGAAGACGGCGCCCTCATCTACCCCCGCGGGTACCCGAACGAATCGGGATCGCTCAACGTCGGTCGCATCGTCGAGGGCGGGCGCCAGGAATCGCCTGATCCCGACAAGCTGATGTGTCCCGCCACGATTGAGTTCTTTTCGAACTCGGGGTCGGGGTCGTCATCCCTTATGGTCGTCGGGCCTGGCAACTCGCTGCTCGCGCTGGGAAACATGCTGACGAGCATTACGGCCAACGGGTCGCTCGGCGAGTTCGACTTTCCCGTGTTTGCTTTCATTCCCGAGAAGCCGTGGGCGATTGGGCTGGAAGAGCGGCGGTTGTATGTCGGGTCGGTCAATGACAAACGGCTCGCCAGGGTGCTCAACCTGCCGGCGAGTTTCGAGACGGAGCCCGTTATCAAACGCTGGACCGAAGATCCGGTGAAGAACATGTTCACGCGGGCCAATCGGCTGAACTGCGTGTTCGTCGATGCGGAACGGGGGCGGATCATCGCGACCGCGGAGAGCAGCGTGGCGGTGGCGACGATCGAGTCGCTCGCGCTGCCCGACGAGCCGCTGGTCGCGACGGCTTGCGTCACGTCGGTGACGGCGCCCACGGGTCAGGAGGTTGTGATCCCGATTCGCGCCTTC
>JANOIK010001202.1:0-4767 GCA_031407585.1 Planctomycetota bacterium
GTCGGATTATGACGCGCCTCATGTTAAGCGTTTTTTTGCTCCGCGGACTGCGCAAAAAGAGCCAGTCCCCGGTGGTTTTCAGAGAGAAAGGGTACCAGGAACAAAATCGAATTTGCAATTTGGTTCCTGACAGAATGTCCCCTTTTCCCTCCACGCTAGCCCCCAGGTCCTTGCAAGTTAGCCAGGTCGACGTCGACTTTCTCGCCCTTGAGCAGGTCGAATGCTTGCTTTTGTTCGTCGGTGAGCACGGCCAGCAGGCCCTGGTTGCGCGAATCGATCAGTGCCAAAATTGCCTTGTCTCGCTCCTCGTCGCTCATGCCCCGCAAGTCCTCAAAGGAGCCTACCGCCTCTTCCCAATGGTCCACGACTGACTTTTTGAGCTGCTCCTGCTGTTCGTTGGTAAGCTTGAGCTTTTCGGCAATTGGGCCGTTCATGAGTGCCGTCCCGCCATTGAGCTGGATGTAAATCTCCTCGGCGCGCTTTTGCTGCGGCTCCGTTAAGATGGCGTTGAACTTCGGCCCGAATTCGGCGAACAGCTTGGTCGACTCTTCGCGCATGGCGTCGAAGTCCCCCCCCGTATTCTGGAACATATCCGCGGCCGAGTCCCTCAACTCGTCATTCAGTGCGGCGACTTTTTTCAACTGCTCCGCGTCAAGATTGAGGGCCTTTTCTACTTCCTCGAGTTGCGCGAGGGTGACGGACGGAATCTCGCCGAAGAGCTGAAAGAATCCGGCAGCCCGACCTTGCGCGGAAGCCAACTGTGAGAATGTAAGGAACACCCATGCGGTGCATGCAACACGCAACGATTGGAAACACAAACGAATCATCGGACGCCCTTTCTTCGAGTGCGGCAAGCAAAGAGTAAGACCAGCCACGCTGTCATGTCACATACAAAAATCAAGCCGGTGCAGTTAAACCCGCCGTAGGACTTTATGGCCTCGCTGAAGGGAACTCTAGTGTGTTTGTGTATGGAAATGTATCTGTTTGTATCCGCGCAACAGGGGCAAGCACCTTGTGGAAAGCGCATCGAGGTCTGCGCGCACGATCGAAAACTACGATTTTGTAGCTCACGTCGTTCTGTTGTCGAGCCTCAGCTAGGATGGACCAGACCGGCGGGTTCGGCAACGTGATCACGTTGACGGGACGAGGGACGGCCATATCGTGCGAATACGGCAACCGCCCAACGGGCTGTCGAGAGCCGCTACGGCGCCGCCGTGGTACACGAGAATTCTCTTTACGAGTGCGAGCCCCAATCCGGCTCCGCGACCAGTTTCATCCAAGCGGACGAAAGGCTCGAACACTCGCTCTCGCTCAGATTCTGGGATTCCGGGTCCATCATCGTCGACGTCGATGATGGTTCCAGCCGCGGATCGGTTGGCATTTACGACGACCTGCCGACGGCCGAATCGGCCCGCATTCGCCAACAGGTTGCTCAACGTGCGTTCGAGGCCGATTCGGTCGGCGACCAGGCGCACGCCTTCACGACTCAGCTCTTCACCGATGTCAAATTGTATCGCTTCGTGGACGAGCGAATGCTTTTCAATCAGCTCTTTAACCAGCGGCAAAAGCTCGATGCCCTCCAATTTAAGATGTGATCCGCTGGTTTCCAAGCGGACATATCGCAGCAGTTCGCCGACCAGATCGTCGAGTTCGTGAGCGGCCGAATCGAGCGACGTGAGCCGTGCTTCTCGCTGGTGGTCGTCCTGCGACGTACGGATTAGATCGATTGCGAAAATGATTCGTGACAAAGGCGTGCGCAGCTCATGGGAGACCGCTTGGAGCAATTCGCATTGCGTGCGCAGCAGCGCTTCAGTGCGCGCCGCCATGTCATTGAATGCGCGGGCCAAAGTTTTCGCGGAATTGGACTTTCGCTCGTCGACGCGAGCGCCCAGATTGCCGCCGGCGATCGCAATGGCCGTTTGTTCCATGATGCGCAGCTGTCGCGCGAGCGGGCGAAGCAAGACAGCAATCGCGACTGCGACCATGAGCAGCACGGCGCCAAAGCCGAGCAACAGGTCCGTGTCAGTCGGTCCGTGCGGCAGCGGCACCGGACCGAATCGTAGTGCATCGGTTCCACCCGCCAATGGAGTCAACACGAACAGACCGTTGCTCACATGCATCACCACATCGTCGCCTGCCGCAAAGCGCTTTCGCACCGTCGCGGGCACCTCGTCGTGAGGAATGATGCGGATGGGATGGGCGAACTGCGCTCGCAACCTTTTCAGCGCAACGGGCTGGTCGACAGGGGCCGCGTTCTCAAAGATGCCGCGAGCCAGCTTCATTCCTCCACCCAAGGCATCCTCCACAATGCGGGTGTTGTCGGCGATGACTCGTTGCCGAAACACGAACGCCTGAATGCACCAGGCGATGACCAAAATGAAGAGAACGCCCACATAAAAGCGGATAAAAAGGCGCGTCATTGTTCCACTGATAAGAGATAGCCCACGCCGCGGACCGATTTGATTCGCTGTGGATTGATCGGATCATCGCCCAGTTTTTTTCGCAGCCGCGAGACGCGGAGGTCGATCGAGCGGTCTGCCCCGTCGTGCTTGAGACCATGAAGTCTCTGGTAAATATCGCTGCGGCTGACTACCTGCCCGACATTCTCGGCCAGCAACCATAGCAGGTCGAATTCGGCGGTCGTAAGTTCGATCTCTTGTCCCATCAATTCGACGGTACGCCGTCCGGCGTCGATCCGCAGCGTGCCGATCATGATACGCCGGTTGTATGCGTCGTTGTCGGCAGCGGTCACCTTGCGCAAATGGGCGCGCAATCGAGCAAGCAAGACTCGTGGGCGAACGGGCTTCGCAATGTAATCGTCGGCGCCAACCTCCAACCCGACGACTTCGTCGAGTTCCTCGCCACGGGCCGTGAGGATCAAGATCGGGCCTGTGAAGCGGGATCGCACCGTCCGGCAAACCGAAAACCCATCCAGGCCAGGCAGATTCACGTCCAAAATCACTGCGTCGTGCAGTTCGAGGTGGATTCGCTCAACGGCCCGATCGCCGCGACCTTCAATCAAAACGGCAAAGCCGTGAGGCGTCAAGAAATCCGCCACCATGGATGCGAGTTCGGCGTCGTCCTCGACAAGCAGAATGCGGCATTCAGCAGGAATAGTCATGGACTGTGTGACGCATGGCGTCTCCCCTCCCGGCTTTGTGGAGTATATCCCCGGTTGGCAAGGTTTCTGAATGGCACTCGGCTTGCCGGTAGACCTTTGACCGTCGGACGCTGCCAATCGGAGAGTAACAGGTGTCAGGAACCAAATCGAATTCGTTCCTGGCCCGGCTCTGTAGAAAACCTCACGGCGCATGAGAATCATGACGTTGTGGGTGAGGGCCATCAAGCGGAGATCGCGGCATTGGCTGTGGTAGGAGCGGCCTCGAACATGATTGCCTTGACGGCGTTTGATCATCGAGATCACGGTTTCGACCTGAGAACGGCGGCGAGCGACGTAATTGTTAAGATTGCCGTCGATGGCTCAGGCACCGGCTGGTGGGCCGGGTAGCCGCTCATCTCTGGTCCGAACTGGGTGTGCCATACTTCGAGGTCATCGGCGTCAGTGATTCCATCGAAATTAAAGTCGCCGTCCGCGGGTCCGTCGACATCTTGGCCGCCCAGGCTTCGTTGCCATTGCAGCAAATCGTCCCCGTCCGCAGAGTGCTCGATGAGTCGCACGGGCGACTGCTACGACAACGCAGTCGCCGAACGGTTCTTCTGGTCGCTCAAGCACGAGTGGACGAAGCACGAGTCGTTCGCCGACCTGGAAGCGGCGCGGCTCAGCGTGTTCAAGTACGTCGAAACGTTTTATAATCCCGTGCGTCTCCACCAGACGCTCGGCTACAAAAGCCCCGATCAGTTCGAAGCCGAGTACGCCCCGGTCCTAGCGGCGTGATTCAACAACCCGCCGCTGTCCGAAAGTCGTGGGCTATCGCAGTGGGCGGCGCGGGGGCGCTGGTCAACTCTGCCAGCGGCGATTCGGTGTTGACGCCGAACTTCATCGTCGTCGACGCCTTCACGCGAATCGGGGTGACGCAAGCCGGGGCGAAGTTGACGCTTCCCGCCAAATTTAGCGGTAGCGACGCCTTCCAAAAGGTCGGCCTGGGAACGCTGGTATTGACCGACGACAACGTCACCTACTCTGGCGATGTGATCCTCACCGCGGGCACGATCGCCGTCGGCAGCAACACGGCCCTGGGAACCGGCGACCTCCTCTTCGAAGGCGGCGCCCTCCGCGGCGAGGGGGCGCCTCGCACGATCGCCAATTCGATGACCGCCATCTCCACCGGCGTCGTCACCGGCGCCACGGACCTCACGCTCACCGGCGTCGTCAGCGGCTCGGCCGGGCTCACGAAAAACGGCGCCGGCCGGTTGACGCTCGCCGCCGCCAACACCTACGCAGGCCTCACCACCGTGGAGGGCGGCACGCTCGCCGTCAACGGCTCCATCGCCGGCGCCGCCACGGTGAACGCCGCCACGCTCGCCGGATCAGGCGTCATCGGCGGCGCAGTCACGCTCAACGCCGGCGCCACCCTCGCTCCCGGCGCCTCGGCCGGCGAAATCACCGTCGGCAGTCTCGCGATGACGCCCGGCGCCACCCTCGCCATGGAAATCGGCGGACTCGTCGCCGGCGGCCAGCACGACCAGGTTGAATCCACCGGCATGCTCGCCCTGGACGGCACGCTCGCGGTGTCGCTCATCGGCGGCTTCATGCCCAGCGCAGGTCAATCGTTCGACATCCTCAACGGCGGCGCCCTGAGCGGGGCC
>JANOIK010001203.1:0-2888 GCA_031407585.1 Planctomycetota bacterium
GTAAAGTCTTTCAGCCGCTTAGACTCGCCCGTTACAATTGGCGGCGCTCTGGCGGCACTCACTCATCTTCCTCGCATCGGCGCCCAGCTATGTCTACTTCGCGTCTCGCCCTCGCTGTTGTTTCTTCAGTCGTCGCCGCGCACGCGCTTGGCGCCGGGGCGGCGCGCGCCGCCGATCTGCCCCGGGCCACGGCGGAATCGCAGGGCGTTTCTAGTTCGGCCATCCTCGCCTTTCTCGACGCGGCCGAAAAAATCGACCAGATGAACAGCTTCATGCTGCTGCGCCACGGCAAAGTGATCGCCGAGGGCTGGTGGAGCCCCTACGCCGCGGAAGATCGGCACGTGCTTTACTCGCTGTCGAAAAGCTTTACTTCGACGGCCGTCGGGATGGCCATTGCCGAGGGGAAGTTCTCGCTCGACGACCCCGTGCTGAAATTCTTTCCCGATCAGGCGCCTGAGAAGCCCGATGACCTCTTCAAGTGAATTGTTTCACCCACAGTGAGACAGTTCGGGCTCGTGGTTAGCAACGCCCTCCAGGAATTCCAGCGGCAGCGTCGGCTGCCGCAACTTCAGGTTGTTCTCTCGTCTCCGATGCCGCGCTTCGGCCATCTTTCGGCGCCGCTGTTCGTGCAGCGCGGCCGGGTCGCCCCGGTAGTAATCGATCGGCCGCAGGTAGCCCAGCGCTGAATGTAATCGCCGCTCGTTGTACCACCGGACAATCCCCGCGATCACGTCCCCAGCTTGGAGCAGGTCCGTCAGCTCCTCGCCGTCGAGGGCTTCCCGCAGCGTTCGGTTCGACCGTTCGATGATTCCATTCTCCTCGGGGCAGTGCGGCTTAATCCGCTGATGGCCCAAGTGGTGTTCGTCCAGCACGCCGCGAAACTCCCGCGAGACGTAACAGCTCCCGTTGTCGCTGCGCATCCGCGGCATCCCTTCCCGCGGAAGCTCGCCTCCTCGCCCCCGGAGGAACCGTTCGACCGCCGTCTGCGCCTCGACGCTTACCGTGATTCCGTCCATGCTCGCCACGAGCGCGTGATGCACAATCAACCGCGAGTACTCGTCCAAGAATGTCACCAGGTAATACGTCCGGCCGCCAATCTGCACGTACATCAGATCGGTCGCCCAAATCTCGTCCGGTCTCTTCGCTTTCTCCTCGTCCTCTCTCTTCCGCTGCGTTCGTCTTCGCCACGGGCAAACCAGGTTCTCGCCCTTCAAAATCCGGTACACGGTCGACGGACTCAGGCAGACGATCTCCTCGTCGACCATTCGCCAGGCGAGCTCTCGATGACGAATCCCCGGATGTTTCAAGGCGTAGGCCCGCACCGCGTGCTTCTCCTCGTCGGTCGCTTCGTAGGCCTGCACGGGCCGCGGCGGCTCGGGCGCTGGCGACGCTTCCTTCCGCCAACGGTAGTAGCTCGCTGGCGACACGCCCAGTTGTCGCAAGGTGCGCCGCACAGACCAGCCGCTGCGACGCTTCGTCTGATCCACCACGGCGTGGACCTCACGCTGCAATTCCGCCGGAAGCTGACCGTGGTCCTCTAATCCGAGAGCCCTTTTTTTAGGTCGACGTTCTCTGCTGTGATCTCGACCACGACCGACTTCAACCGCGCATTCTCGGCTTCGAGGCGCTGCTGGCGCGCTGACGGCTTCGACTCCCGTCCGTCGGCGAACACCTTCGCCGCCGACGACAGGAGCTGCTTCTTCCAGCCGTAGTACTGCGTTGGGTTGATCCCTTCGCGTCGGCACAACTCGCTGACTTCCACCGAGCCGTCCAGGCCGCCCAGCACCACCCGCAGCTTCTCGCTCGCCGTCCAGCGGCGACGCTTCTTCTTCTCGCTCAAGGGCTCCTCCTTACCTCCTGGGATTCCCAGGATTCTACTGGTGGAGGAGAGCGTTCGCTAACTTGTCGAATGTCTCACTTGGGATGACGCACTACAAGCGGGCTTTAGCCACAGCATAATCGTTACCGGGGCGATATGCCAACACTTCTGTTGTGAATGAGTTCGGTTGCTCCTGTCCTCGCCACGGCGACTCAGAAGCGACTTTCGAGGGGAGGGATTTTGTGAGATGGATACGCCGGGAATCCCTCCCCTAGCGCCTCCTCGCCGCGGCGAGTCGCAAGCGACCTTCGAGGAAGGGGGACTTCTGAGGTATCGGTCCCCGGAGCCTACGGCACCGGACTACCGCCCTGCGCTCAGTCGGCGGCGGCCTGACTGCCGCGTGCCTCACGTCGGACATGCCTACTGGCGAGCCTGGAGATGGCGGGCGAGAAACTCGGTGATACGTTGCCGATTTTCGGGCGAACTGAACTGAGGTCCGCCGTGACCGGCGCCAGGGAGTGCTTTCATGGTGACTTCGACGCCCACGTCGCTTAGGGCCTCGGCGAGTATCTCGCTCTGGGCGAGTGGGACGATCTGATCGTCGTCGCCGTGCAGTATCAGGAACGGCGGGTCGTTCTTGTCGATGTACGTGAGCGGATTGGCAGTCTTCGCGAGTTCGCGACGGTCGAGGATGGGGCCGCCCATCAGGAGCGACTCAGGCGAGTTGGCCGCTTCGTGCTGGATCATGCTGCGCGGACCCGCTTGCTCGCCCATGAGCGTCAGGTCGGTCGGGCCGAAGAGGTCGACGACCGCTTGTACGCGGCTGGAGACGCCGGGGTGGCCGAGGTCGCCCTCGGCCTCCGGCACGTCGCCGCTCGTGCCCACGAACGCGGCGAGATGGCCGCCGGCTGATTCGCCGCCGACGGCGAAGCGATCGGGGTCGAGGTTGTACTTGGCGGCATTTGCGCGGAGGAAGCGGATGGCTGCCTTGCAATCGTGAGCCTGCGCGGGCCAGACGGCGTGCGATGAGAAGCGGTACTGGATGCTGGCGACGGCGTAGCCCTGGTCG
>JANOIK010001029.1:0-1775 GCA_031407585.1 Planctomycetota bacterium
AGTCGATCGGTTTTCGCTGGCAAAGGAAATCTGAGCGGACGCCGCCGCGTGCAACAGGCCAAACGTCGTCACGTAGATCACCGCCACGATGCAGAGCAGGCCCCACAATTCCGCGTCGCGCGAAATACTCGAATAGATCTCTTCGCTCGCAAACGCCACGGCGCCCGCGAACGCCCCGAACAACGCGAGCACCAGCGCGACCGAAGTCACAATCTGAGTGCTCTTCACCCGCGCCGACGCCCCGACGAACAGCGCGATCATCGAAAGCCCCAGCGATCCAATCACCGCAATCGCCAGCAGCACCGCCGTCGTCAGAAAGTCGACCCCGCGTAGCAAGTACGTAAACGCGATGCAGGGGCTCACCGCGCTGAGGTAAACCAGCATCTGCACGACCGCGCTCCACAGCTTGCCCGTAATAATCTGCCGCGAGCTGAGCGTGGTGATCGACAACAGATCGTATGTGTTGTCCTCCTGCTCCGCCGCCAGCGAGCGAAACGCGGAGTACGGCACGATCACCGCCAGCGGAAAGACCAGGATCGTGTAGTACGCCAAGAACATTTCCGGCCCGGCCGCCGAATAGTAAATCCCCGGGCCGATCACCGCGGGCCCCGCAAAGCTCGCGATCCAGCACGCGGCCAGCACGACGAAAAACGTCGCCACGAACTGCCGGCTCTTCAGCGCCTGCCGTGTCTCCTTCACCAGAATCGGGTTGGCGCCCTCGGTCAGCTTCGCCAGCCGCGTTTCGATCAGCGTCAAAACGCGACTCCAACGCCCCTCGGCGCTCGCGCCAGACGGCGCCGCGATCCGCTCGGCGGATGACGGGGACGAACTCATTGCACGCGACCCTCCGTAACGTGCAGGAACACATCCTCCAGACTCTTGCTCTTGCTGCCGAATTCGACGATCGCAAACCCCGCGGCAATCATCTCGCGAAGCAACGCCGCCTGGTCCTCCGGGCCGCCTGCGTGCGTGAGAATCAGCTGTCCCGCGCGATCGGCCACGTCGGTCACATCGTGCCGCGCTCGCAGCCAGGCCAGCGCCGCCGCCGCGTCGCTCAGCACGCGCAGGCAAACCTCGCTTCGCATCTCGACCGCCCCGGCGCTGATCTCCTCGACCGATCCCACCGCCAAGAGACAACCCTGCTCGATGATCCCCACGCGATGGCACATTTCGGCCAGCTCGGTCAGAATGTGCGAGCTGACCAGGACCGTCTTCCCCAGCTCGGCAAGCCGCCCGATCATCTCGCGCAGCTCGATCCGCGCCCGCGGATCGAGGCCCGCCGCGGGTTCGTCGAGAATCAGCACCGCCGGGTCGTGAATCATCGTGCGTCCCAGGCACAGCCGCTGCTTCATGCCCTTGGAAAGCCCGACGATCGGCTTGTCCGCCAACTGGTCGAGCAGCGTAAACTCCATGGCAAAGTCAATCGCCGCCTTGCGCTGATAGCTGCGCAACCCGTAGGCACGAGCGAAGAAGTCGAGATACTCCACCACGTTGACATTCTGATACGTGCCAAAATAGTCGGGCATGAACCCCAGCCGGCGCCGCACCCGATCGGGATCGTCAACCACCGAGAACCCATCGACGAACGCGTCGCCGTACGTTGGCTCATCGAGCGTCGCGAGAATTCGCATGCTCGTGGTCTTGCCGGCGCCGTTCGGCCCGATGTACCCGAACACCTCCCCCGCGTAGACCTCGAAGCTCATGTCGTACACGGCCTTTGTGTCGCCGAAATAGCGATGCAGGCCGCGAAGCTCGATCAGGGGTCGGCGGGGTGC
>JANOIK010001248.1:0-3555 GCA_031407585.1 Planctomycetota bacterium
TTTGCGTCGCCCAGCCTTGATTGAGATCAAAACTGCTGAGCGGTTTGGACCGCGAAGCTTCTTACTAGCGGCGCCGGCGAATCACTGGCGCCGTAACCAAGGTGCACGTCAGCATCGACAACCGCCTCTCGGCCACGTCAACGCCGGGGGCCTCGGGCTTCATCCAGAAGAAAGACGCCGACGGCCTGGTCATCGTCGTCAACGTCGTCCCCGAGCCCGCCTCGGCGGCCATCGCCCTGCTGGCGGTCGCCCTCGGCGGCGCAGTGATTCGCCGGCGCCGCTAGTAAGAAGCTTCGCGGTCCAAACCGCTCAGCAGTTTTGATCTCAATCAAGGCAGGGCGACGCAAAAAGCGTCGCCCTGCCTTTTTTGCATGGCCGCCGCCCACCGCGCCAAGAAGCCGCCCTCCACCTGCTTGCATCTTCGCTGGGCGCCATGCCCACGTCCGCGTGGGCATGTGGAATCACCGAGAAAACATGCCCTGCTGTTTGAAACAATTGACCGGCCCTGCGCCGCCCTCCACCTGCTTGCGTCGTCGCGTCCCAAGACGCCGGGTGGCACGCCCAAGGTCCTCCGCAGGTTGCTCGGAACTCGCCGTGGCGAGGCGTGGTCCGGCCGACTACTCTCCGGCAACCTTAGTGAGCCGCTGCAACTCGGCCGCCGCGACCGCGTACTCGGTGAACGTCTTCGTGCCGT
This sequence comes from Planctomycetota bacterium, assembly GCA_031407585.1. Classification (GTDB taxonomy): domain Bacteria; phylum Planctomycetota; class Planctomycetia; order Pirellulales; family Lacipirellulaceae; genus Lacipirellula. The sequence goes on from JANOIK010001248.1 coordinate 695, forward strand.
GCTCCTGCACCCAGGTGAAGTGCTCCTTCGCCGCGTCGGTGCGACCCTCCACCGCGTGGACGATCCCCAAATAACAGCGAGCTTCCGTTCGCTGACCGTCGTCGACCGCCAGGTCCAGCAGCGCCGCCTCGTCGATCTCCCCGCGCAGAAACGCGAGCGCCGGCTGCGGCCACGCCTCGTCGGCCTCGTCGGCCGCCGGCGTCAGGAACTTGTCCGCCTCGGCCTCGTCCCCCGCCTGCCGGGCCGCAAGATGACCGAAAATCACGGCATACTGTCCGCTCGGATCAAGCCGCAGCGACTCGCGAAAGTCGGCGACCGCCTTGTCGTACGCGCCGGTCGCCCACCACGCGCCGCCGCGGCTCTGATAGGACGGTCCGTGCTCGGGAGCGAGCCGCAGGACCTCGCCGTAGTCGGCGATGGCCTTGTCGTACTCGCCTTTCGACCGCCAGGCCCGCGCCCGGCCGCTGAACGCGTTTGCGTCGTTCGGGTTGAGCCGCAGCAGCTCGTTGAAATCGGCCAGCGCGCGGTCATAGTCGCCCTTGGCGCCCCATGTGTTTCCGCGGTTCAAATAAACGTCGGCGTTGTTAGGATCGAGCTTCAGCGCCTCGTCGTAATCGGCGATGGCCTTATCAAACTCGCCGAGCGCCCGCCACGAATCGCCGCGGTTCTTCCAGGCTAGTTTTCCTGTCGCATTGATCCGCAGCGACTCGGTGTAGTCGGCAATGGCCTTGTGGTGCTCGCCTAGGGCGGCCCAGGCATTTCCACGTTGGAAAATGGCCGCTGTGTAATTCGGATCGAGGCGCACCGCCTCGCTGTAATCGACAATAGCCTTTTCGTACTCGCCTTTTTGGGCCCATGCGCCGCCGCGATAAAACCAGCCGTAGAGGTCGTCCGGAGCGAGCCGAATCGCCTCGTTGTAGTCGGCAATCGCCTTGTCGTAGTCTCCTTTATTTCGCCACGCATAGCCGCGATAGAGGTACGCGTCTGCATAATTCGGATTGAGTTGCAGCGCAGCCGTGAAGTCGGCGATCGCCTTGTCGTACTCGCCTTTGTCGTCCCACGCGTAACCGCGGTTATAGTAGATCGTCGCGTCATTCGGCTCGAGTTGCAGCGCTATCGTGTAGTCGGCAATGGCCTTGTCGTACTCGCCCTTGCTGCGCCACGTATGGGCGCGAAGACGGTATGCCTTCGCGTTATTTGGATCGAGTTGCAGCACCGTCGTGTAGTCGGCAATGGCCTTGTCGTGCTCGCCTTTTTCGCCCCACGCGTAACCGCGGCTGCCGTAAGACGCGGCCGCGCTCGGATCGAGCTGGAGCGCCTCGTTGTAGTGAGCGATCGCTTTGTCGTGCTCGCCTTTCTTTTGCCAGGCGCTGCCGCGGGCGTGCCAGGCAGCAACGTACCTTGGATCGAGCCGTAGCGCTTCATTGAAGTCAGCGACGGCCTTGTCATACTCGCTCTTCTCCGTCCACGCGATCCCGCGGGCGGCGTACACGCCTGCGACGGTAGGATCAAGCCGCAGCGATTCGCTGTAATCAGAGGTGGCCTTGTCGTGTTCGCCCTTCTCCCACCACGCAATACCTCGGTTTTGGTAGTTGTACGCCGTCGAGGGGCTCATTCGAATCGCCTCATTGTAATCGCCGATCGCGATGTCCAGCTCGCCAAGAGCAACCCACACCTGCGCGCGGCCCGAGTACAGACTCACGTCATCGCGTCTCGCGGCGATCATCGCGGTCAACCGCTCCACCGCCGCCCGGTCCAGCGGGATCACATGCTGCTGGTCGAGCCACCCCGGCTTGCCGTTGCTCACCCACAGCCATGTCCCATTGACCTTGGAGACCGTGAGCACAAGACCCGGCCACACCGAGTCGACCGTGCGACTCTCCACTGTCAAATTGCCCTGCTCGATCACCACGACCTTATCGCCGACTTCATACGCATGCGCCGCATCCGGCAGCAGAACGAGCAGAGCGACGATCCCCGTCACGCAAAGCACGCGAAGTCGACCGGTCATCGGAGCCTCCCGGAGCAAAGCGATTACGCCACAAAGGCACGGCCACAACGGCCACTCCCATGGTAGCTCGCGCCAATCGCAACGCCAGAATCCGTTCCCATCCCATCCCTCCCGCCTTCTTCCCATCCGCGTTCATCCGCGTTCATCTGCGTCCATCTGCGGATAACTCCGAAACCCAACGCATTAAGACAACAGAAGCCCGCGTGTGGATTGCCTGGATCAGTGCGTAGTGCAGCGTTTCTCAGCAAAGATCAGCGATCCTCACCGCCGCCGTTCCGCCCGAAAAAAACTTCCGACAAAATCAACGCGAGGCGCTAGTTTTTGTGCCACGACTTATGCTAGGCTCGAGCGCATGTATCCACATGCGTATAGTACCAATCGGACCGGTCCCATTGCTTGCGGTTTAGCCGCCTTCGCAACCGGTCGCCAAAACCTAAAAAGCGGACACAATAAACCTAAAGCCGGACAGAATAACGCCGCCCCACGAGAGGCCATGAAACCCGCGGAGCCCAGTTTCACCGAGCGAACGACGCCCAACGGACCCCAGAACGGGGGGGTCTGTCCATGAGAACAGAGAATTCTGTCCGCCGGACAATTCAAAGAAAGCGGGCTACTGTCGGGACCCCGAGGATTCGCGACCGGCAACCTCCGACGCGTCCGCCGCCTCCGAGGCTCGAGACGACGCAACGTCCGGCATCACCGCCGGCAGATCGACGACCTGCCCCAACGCTCGCCCCAGCGACGCCGCCGACAGGTACGCCGAAAGCGTGTGATGCCGCCCCACCGCCGCGGTCAGGTCCACGCAGTGGATGCGGGCAGCCAGTTCACCCAGGCTCTCCCGCCCCGGCAC
>JANOIK010001300.1:0-4043 GCA_031407585.1 Planctomycetota bacterium
CAGGACTACGCCCAAGCGGCGACGACCCTCGACATTGGCTCGCCGTTGCAGGTGGCCCAATTGCCGACGGAGGCGACGCCGTTGCCGGCTCCCGGAACGAGCGCAAACCTGCCGGGCGGCGGCGATCCGCTCGCCCTGCTCGAAGCCGGTGAGCAAGCGCTGAAGAGCGGTGACCGCGCCGGGGCCCTCGAAAACTTCCGCGCCGCGTACGAGATCCGCGAAGGACTCGATGTGCTGATGCAACAGCGGCTGCAGGGCCATCTGCAGATGCTGCAAGTCGCCTCGGCCGGCAACTCCGAATCGATTCCCGCGCCTGAGGGCGAGATGCTCGATTCGACCGCCGCGGGACAATCGGTCGCCGCGCGGCAGCTCTCGGCCGAAATCGGCCGTCGGCAGATCGAAGCGACGCGCATGCGGGAAAGCGACCCCGTCGGCTCGCTCAACTTGCTTCGCGAGGCCCGTACGACGGTCGAGGCGTCGACGCTCGACGAGTCGGGCAAGCGCCAACTGCTGAGCCGGCTCGACATGACGCTGGCCGACACCGAAAAGTACATTTCCGATCACAAGGCGGAGCTGGAGCTCGACGCGGCGAACAAAGAAATCCTCGACGAAATCGATCGCCAACGGGTCGTGAAGGTCGAAGTGCAAGGCCGCGTCGCCGAGCTGGTCGACCAGTTCAATCAGCTCATCGACGAACACCGCTTCGCCGAGGCCGAGGTCGTGGCCAATCGGCTGTACGAGATGGCGCCGGAGGAGCTGGTTTCACAACAGATTAACCTGCAGGCCAAGATGATCCGTCGCCAGGCGATGGAGCGCGAGACTCGGGCCATGTCGGAAGAAGGCGTGGCTGGCACGCTCATGGATATCGACCGCGTGGCCGCCGAGGGGCTGAGAGACGCGACCGTCGACTATCGATTCGGCGAGAACTGGGAAGACGTCTCAGGCCGCCGCAGCGCATCGACGGACGCCAATCGCAGCTTGCCGGAGATGGAGATCGAGCAAAAGCTGAAGACCAAAGTGCTGCCGCGCTACGAGGACACGCCGCTGACTAAGGTGGTCGAAAGCCTGCAGCAGCTCGCGGGGATCAATATCTATCTCGACCCGCGCGGCCTGGAGCAGGAAGGCGTCAGCAGCGACACGCCGGTGACGTTCAACCAACCGAATGAGATTTCGCTGAAAAGCGCTCTGCAGTTGATCCTCGAGCCCTTGCACCTGACCTACATGATCAAGGACGAGGTGCTGAAGATCACGAGCGAGCAGATTCGCGACGGCGAGGTTTACACGCATGTCTACTCGGTGGGCGATCTGGTGATCCCCATCCCGAACTTCGTGCCCACGAACAACATGGGTTTGCAGGGCCTGATCAACGATGCCTATGCCGCGATCGGCGGCGGCTCGCTCGGTACGCCGGGTCCGCTGGCCGTGGTGGCCGGAACGGGCGACGGCGAAGTCTCGGGCCCGCTGCCCAAGGGCCAGTCGATGGCCAATTTGGGCACTCAAAACGCCGTCGGCGGCGGCGCCACGAACGTTCCGATGAGCAGCGGTCCCGGTGGGGCCGGCGGTGGCGCCCAGGCCGACTTCGACTCGCTGATCGACCTGATCGTCTCGACTGTCGAGAACGAGAGCTGGGCCGAGAATGGCACGGGCGAGGGCGAGATTCAGCCGTTCCCCACCAACCTCAGCCTGGTCATCAGCCAGACCCAACGCGTGCACGAGCAAATCGCCGACCTGCTGGAGCAACTGCGCCGCCTGCAGGACTTGCAGGTCACGATCGAGGTGCGGTTCATCCGGCTCACCGACGACTTCTTCGAACGGATCGGCATCGATTTCGACTTCAACATCGAGGACAGCTCCGGCATCTCGACCAACGTGAACGTGCCGAACTCGCTGCCGCCAGGAGCATTGTTCGAGCAGCCGCGGGCGAGTGCCACGGTCGGTCTCGATCCGGGCGGCGTGTTCCCCAACTACACGGTCGACTTGGACGTGCCGTTCCGGCAGGGCAGCTTCGGACTGGCTCAGCCGCAGTTCGGTAACTTCTCCGGCGGCGAAGGCGCCACGTTCGGCTTCGCGATCCTCAGCGACATCGAAGCGTTCTTCCTGATCGAAGCTTCGCAGGGTGATCGCCGGGCGAACATCCTGCAGGCTCCGAAGGTGACGCTGTTCAACGGCCAGCAAGCCGTGGTGGTGGATACGTCGCTCGTGCCGTTCGTGATCAGCGTGATCCCGGTGGTCGGCGACTTCGCGGCGGCTCAGCAGCCGGTGATTGTCGTGCTTTCCGAAGGCACGATGATGACGGTGCAGGCCGTGGTGAGCGATGACCGGCGTTACGTGCGACTGACGCTCGTGCCGTTCTTCAGCCAGATCGGCGAGGTGCGTACGTTTACGTTCGAGGGATCGGAGACCGCCACGAGTGCGTCGGCTTCGACCGACGACGATGAGGACGGCAAAGAAGAGTCGAGCGACGACGCGGCGACCGTCACGCGCAGCGGCACGACCGTGCAGTTGCCGACGTTCCAGATTATCTCGGTAAGTACGACGGTGAGCGTGCCCGACGGCGGAACGGTGCTGTTGGGCGGCATCAAGCGATTACGCGAAGGCCGCAACGAGTTCGGCGTGCCGCTGCTCAGCAAGGTGCCGTACGTCGACCGACTGTTCCGCAACGTGTCCATCGGCCGCTCGACGGACAGCCTGATGATGATGGTGACGCCACACATCATCATTCAGGAAGAAGAGGAAGAGCGGCTGGGCATTACCTCGGACGAGTAAAAGCTAGAATTCGTCCCTCCCTCGACGGGGGAGGGGTGATGAAATTGGTGCACGCGTAGCGCGATTAGTGTTGTTAGCGTGTGCCCGCTTCATCCCCCCTCCCCAGCCCGGTGCTTCGCACAGACTACCGCCTGCGCTCGGTCGCCCCTGGCGACCGTGCTCGTTGCTCCCTCCAGGGGGAGGGAGCCGGAAGGTTGGGAGTTTGATATCCTTGACCGTCTTGACGGGCCGCGGTGAAACGCGGTTTGGCGAGGCGGTTTTTTTATGCGCTGGCCGCAAAACGTGGTGTGCCATGCCCACGGCTTTGCGTGGGCATGCGGTCGTGCGAAAAAACATGGCCACTCAGAGCAGTGGCCATGGCACCCTCTATGGGAGTGCATCGTGGGCGTGAAGTGGATCATCATCGCGGGCGCGCTACTGGCCGCGAGCGGCGTTGCGCTGGGAGCATTCGGCGCCCATGGGCTCGACAAGCAACTTCAGGCACTGGGACGCGACGCGAACCTCGCCCAGCGGATTGCGTGGTTCGAAACCGGCGTTCGGTACCACATGTATCACGCGCTCGGCCTGCTGGCCCTAGCGGCGATCGCGGGGCGATTGCCCTCCGGCGGCATGCAGGCCGCGGCGGTGCTGTTCATCGTGGGGATCGCGCTGTTTAGCGGATCTCTGTACGCCATGACGTTCGCCGGCGACGCCTGGCGGAAACTGGGGATGGTGACGCCGCTGGGCGGGCTGGCGTTCATCGTGGGCTGGATCACGCTCGCGGTCGCGGCGTGGCGGTCAAGTTAACCGCCCTCCGCCACGGACTGGTCGCTTAAGCGACCAGTCCGCGCGGGGGGCGTTGTCACCCTCTCGGGAGTTGTCACACGGCCTGCAAGTACTCGAGTTCCTTCGCCAATCGCTTGCGGGCGACGTGCAGGCGCCGCTTGATCGTGCCCACCGGCGCCGAGAACTCGTCGCTCATCTCGATGAGCGACTGGCCCTCAATGTAGAACGCCACCAGCGTGCTGCGATCGAGCGTCGCGAGCCGATCGAGTCCCTCGTGGAGCTGATCGAACCGCTCGCGTGCAAGCAGCGACCCCAGCGGGCCCTCGCCGCCTGTGGCGCCCACGCTTTCCAGCGAGTGCGGCTCGACGCTGATCGCCGGCGATCGCCGCACGCTGCGGTTGATCGCCTGCCGGACCGCGATCGCCCGCAGCCACCCAGCAAACGCGGCCGGCTCCTTGAGCTGACCGAGCTTCTGAAGCGCTTTGATGAACACCTCCTGGGCAGCTTCCTGG
>JANOIK010001304.1:0-7980 GCA_031407585.1 Planctomycetota bacterium
AAGTTTGTAAAGCCAGCGCGTCGACACCCGGTACTTCCGCGCGGTCTCGGCTTGCGACGCCCCGGCGTCGAGATCCGCAACCACCCGCCCCCGCAAATCCAACGAATAAGCACGCATCACGTCGGCCCCCCAGGAAAGAGACCCAACGTACACAACTTCCCTCAGCTAGCAGAACAGCAGTTAGAAAGGCGCTCTAGCCGCTGCAGTTCAGCCAACGGCAAATGATCCTTCACGTCCATCGCAACCTCCCTGAAAAGGAGCCCGCGATATCATGATAGGTAACCTGAGAGGGCGCAAGAGGAGGCGCGCTACTTCAGATTAGAATCCGTATCAGACGTCCGCCAACACCCCCGTACTATCCCCAACCTTCTCCGCCGTCACGCCCATGCGGTGGAGCATCGCGGCGTAGAGATTCGTCATCGGCGTCGACGTCGCCAGCTTGAGATGCCGCCCCGGCGTGAGCGTGCCGCCGCCGTTGCCGGCGAGCACCACCGGCAGCTCGTCGTGATTGTGCCGGTTGCCGTCGCCGATGGCCGAGCCGTAGACGATCATCGAGTTGTCGAGCACGCTCGTGCCGTCGGCGTCCTTCATGCCGTCGAGCGTGCGCAAGAACTTGGCGAACCGCTCCATGTACCACTTCTCAATCTTGCGCACCTTCTCGATCTTCGTCTTGTCGAAGCCGTGGTGCGTCAGGAAGTGATGCCCCTCGGTGATGCCGAGATCCAAGAACGGCCGGTTGCTCCCCTCCGGCGCCACGCTGAAGCTGATCACCCGCGTCGCGTCGATCTGGTACGCCAGCGCCATGAGGTCATACATCAAGTCGACGTGCAGCTCGTGATCCGTCGGAATGCCCGCCGGCGCGGCGATCAGCGGCGGCGGCGTCGGGAACTGCTCCGACTTCTCGATCTGCCGTTCGATCGAACGCACGCCTTCGAGATACTCGTCGACCTTGCGGCGATCGTTCTGCCCCAGCTTGCGCTCGACGCCTGAGAGGTCGTCCCGCACGAAATCGAGCACGCTCTGCCGCGCGGCCAGACGCTGCTGCAGGTTCGCCGTCCGCTGCTTGTCGGCCCCGCCGCCGAACAGCTTCTCGAACACGATCCGCGGATTCGGCTCGGGCGCCAGCGGCAGCGTTTCAGACGCCCACGAAATGTTGAACTGGTACGCACAGGGGTAGCCCGTGTCGCACGACCCGTACATTCGCGTCCCTTCGACGCCGAGCTGCAGCGAGTCGTGTCGCGTGAGATGCCCGATCTGCCGAGCCGCGATTTGATCGGCCGAGATCCCAAGGTGCAGCCTGGCGCCGAGCGTCTTCCAGGCGTGACAGCCGGTGAGAAACGTGGCGCCCGCGCGGGCGTGATCGCCGGGGCCGTCGCCCCAGTTGTTCGCGGCATCGTGGGCAAGGCTCGTGATGATCTGAAACCGGTCGCGCACGCCCGCGGCCGGCTCGAACGTTTCGTTGAGCTGGTAGTCCCGGCCCTCGCCTGTAGGCAGCCACTTCTCGTAGTTCGAGCCATTGGCGAACGCGATGAACCCCATGCGCAGCGGCATGCCGCTGGCGGTCATGGCCAGCCGCGCCGCGGGATCGGCCGCGGCGGCGAAGGCGCGCAGCGGCGGCGCGAGTGATTCCAGCATCGGCAGTCCCACGCAAACGCCCAGCCCGCGCAAAAACGTGCGCCGACCGACCGTGATTTGGCTCGCCCTACTCATCAACCGCCTCGCTTGTCTCGATGTCCTTGGTTTCGCTTGCATCGGGCGTCACGGAGTCCACAGGTTCTGCCGCCGCTTCGTCAGCGTCGTCGTCGGGACGCCGCTCCGCTTCCGGCTCATCATTCTCCGCTTCGTCATCGCGCTCGCGATTCTCGCGTTCGCGGTTCTCGCGGTTCCCATTGCGCTGACGCTCGAACTGGTTGAACCGCCCGCGGCGGAACTTCGGCCGCCGCTTGTCCGGCGCCGGAATCTCCGGAACCACCACCCGCGGCGCCATCAGCAGGTCGTTCGCATCATCCCCGCGCCGCATCCCAAACGCCGGGCTTTCCACAACGGCGGTCAGCAGCGTCGAAAACTTCCCGCCTTCGGTCATGAGCTCGCCGGTGATGCGATCGATCGTCACCGCATCGTAAGGCTCGAGCCCGCGCCCGAGCGCGTACGTCATCAACTTCTCGGTGCAGCACCGATAGTACCGCTCCTCGTTGTCGACGATGTACTTCCGCAAGTCGTCGATCCCCGCGAGCTCCGCGCCGCTGATGGTCGTGGACGTCGGATCGATCGGCTCGCCCCGGTCGCTCTTCCGCCATTGGCCGATGAGATCGTAATTCTCCAGCACCATGCCGATGGGGTCGAAGTGCGCGTGGCACGCCGCGCACGCGGGATCGGCGCGGTGCGCCTCGAGTTGCTGCCGCACGGTCACCAGTTCCTTGCCCTCAACGTGCGCGTCCTCGAGCGCGGGCACGTTGGCCGGCGGCGCCGGGGGTTGCGTCGCCAGCAGGTTCTCCAGCACGAACAGCCCCCGCTTCACCAGCGAAGTGCGATCGGGGTTCGACGTCGCGGTCAGGAAGCTGCCCTGCGTGAGAATCCCGCCGCGATGGCTTTCGGGGCCGAGCTCCACGCGCCGGAATTCGCGCCCTTTGACCGCCGGCAGGTCGTAGAACTTCGCCAGCTTGCTGTTGAGGAACGTGTAATCGGCGGTCACGATCTCCATGAGATCGCGGTCGGCTCGCACGACGTGCTCGAACAACATGTCGGTTTCGCGTTTGAGGTCGCCGCGATGAGAGTCGATTTCATCACGCCGTGAAATGGGCGTCATCAACACGTTCCGCGTGCGGAGCCACTGCCCCGCGAAGTCCTCCAGGAACCGCTCCGACTTCGGATCGGCCAGCATGCGGGCGAGTTGCTCGCGGACGTTCTCGCGCAGCTTGCCCTGGGACGCAAGCTCGCTCAGCTCCGCGTCGGGCAGGCTCAGCCACAGCAAGTACGACAGCCGCGACGCGAGGGCGTAGTCGTCCAACTCGTGGACAGACTTTGGGTCATCCGGCTGCGGTTGCAACTCCGTGCGAAACAGGAATCGCGGCGACGTAAGAATCGCCACCATCGCATGGCCAATGCCGCGCTCAAAGTTCTCGTCCGCCATCGCGAGCACAGCCAGGCGATCGAGCGTCAGGTCGTCGATCGGCCGACGAAAGGCGCGATCGGCGACGCGTTTCAGAATGGCCTTCGCGTACGCGAGCCGCGCGTCCGAGTCCTCCGGCGCCGGCCCCTCAAAGAAAATCCGCTGATGCGACTCGGGGAACGACGACTCGCCCTCGGCGATCGGTCCGGTGACCGTCACCCGCGGGTTGAGTCGCAGGTGCTGCAGCTTGCCCTCGGAGTCCTCTTTGATCGCGACATTCGCGAACACGATCTCGTGCTTCCCGGCCTCGAGCTCGCCATCGATGACATACGAGTGCGTCTCTTGCCCACCGACGTCGATTGCCTTGTGGGCGTGTTCGCGACCGTCCATCGTCAGGCTGAAGTCATACCCGCCGCCGTACTCCTGCCACCCGCCCAGGTAAAAACTGATGTCAACGCGGTAGTGGCCCGGGCGCTCCAGTTCGAACGTCGCCGTCTGCGTCGTCTTCTTCGGCTCGTCCTCGCGCTCGACCTCGTACTCCGAGCCCTCGATTTCGTGCGTCGGATACCACGGCCCCTCGCTGATGATCACATTGTCGACCACCAGCTCGGCGATCTCGAAGTACTTCTCCAGCAGCGCCGGCGACATCGACTGGAAGTCGCCGATGTTGTCAAACCCGTACGCCGTGTCGTCCGGCGGCAGCATGTCGCGGAGGTGCGATTCGGAGGTTGACTCGAGGCTCGTGCCGATGTCCATCGCCGCGATCTCGAGGTCGAACATGTCGTGGATCGTGAACTCGTACTCCATGCGGTTGAGCCGTCGCATCGTGACGCGGCCCGGATCGGGGTGATCGTAGTCGACGCCCAGCCGGGCCTCTTCGATCCACCGCGTCAGGTCCTTGCGATCGGCGGCGTCGAGCGGCTCGGCGTCGGGCGGCGGCATGAATTCCTGCCGCAGCATTTTCCAGGCCTTCCGCCACTGGTCGCGCGTCGCGGGCGAGGGCTTGGCGGTGAGCAGTTCGTCGAGCGCGAAGTTCCCTTCGCGGGCGCCGTCGGCGTGGCACTCGAAGCAGTGAGCGGCCAGCACGGGCGAGAGGGCGGCGTCTTCGGCGCCCCGCGCCGCGGGCGAACCGGAGGCCCAACCCATGGCCGCGGCGAGCAGGGCCGATGCGATCGCGGCGCGATGGGAGTCCAGGTTCATGGCCACCTTCACCTGGGGGAACGGTCGCCTGGCTGTGACTGGCAGAAGAGTCGCTGGCGCGGCACCCTCAGCGCCACTCCGCCAGCGTCATGTCTCAATCTAGATGGCCGCGCCCCTGACCTGCAAGTTGACCGCCGCCGCGCAGCGGATACCCCCATGAAACCCCGGCGGCGCCCGTGCCGCGCCGGCCAAAAAAAGAAGCGGAGGGCATTTGCCCTCCGCTTCCGTGCGTTGAGTTCTCCGCGGGCTCGTCGCGAGCGATCACTCGCTCTTGAACAAGTCCGGGTTCTGCCGGCTGAAGTCCATGTCCGTAAACCCGTTGTTCACCTTCAGGTTCACGTACGTGTAGGCTTCTTCCAGGGGCGGCGCCTCGCCGGGCGCCGCGGGCCACAGGTACGACGCGTAGCGAATGGGAATCCGCAGCTCGTTGTCGAGATACAGCTCCGCCTTGTGAAAGCGGAAATTATCCCGCGGAACCGGGTGAATCACCGTAATGAGCGTCACCGGACGCTTCTCGCCATCCTTCGGACCGAGCACCGTCTGGGCAGTCGTCACCTCGCACTCGCCGAAGTTGACGTCGCTCGACGCCACGGTGATGAGCTCCGTGATCAGGTTGCGGATGCCGATCTTGGTGATCGGGTACTTCTGCCCGGCCATCGCCAGGCGGCCATCGGGCGGCAGCTCGAACACGCCCAGCTTCCGCTTGAAGCCGCTGTCCCGGGCGTGCAGCTTGCCGTCGGTGCTGCTGGGGCCGCCTTCCACATACAGGCACTCGCGACCCTGGTTCGGCGCCAGGAAGAACAGATGCACGCTGAACGGCTGCTGGCGAACCTTGATGTACGCCACCTCGGGCTTCTCGGGCAGCTCGCCGTCGATCCGCTCCTGTTTGTACAGAATCGCCTGGTAATCCTGGATGTTCGCGTCCATGAACTTCAGCGATTCCTGAGCCACCCGCAGCGCGGGCATCAGCGGATGCTCGCCCGGCAGCGGGTCGAGGGCGAATGGCGGCGCGGCGGCCTGAGCGACCATCGGGGCGACGCGGGCGGCGACTTCCGCCGTGGGCTGGTCGGCCTGCTCGCGAGCCACCGGCTCGGTCGTGCCGGCCGGAGCCTGCGCCCACACGGGGGCCGCAACCGCAAGTGCCAAAGTTGCCGTCCAGAGTCCTTCGAGACGCAAGGGGGATTTCATAACAATCAGTCTCCTAACTGCGGCGCTCGATCATGAGTCGCCGTGAGGTGTTGCCTTCTGTGTTCCGATGTCGCGACGGGACGGGGAGCGAGTTTGGCAAATCGCGTTCCCGGGGCCGCGAAGGCGCCGCCACGGCGCTTGCCTCGCCGCGGCCGAGCCGTTCCAACTCCGCGTGTCGCAAGGCTTTCCCTCAACGGGCGACCTTGGCGACGCTCGCCGGCATGCCTTGCGCCGCTGCGCGCAATTGTTGCATCCTTCGTAACTATCGTTCTTCGTCGGCGAAACTATTACAATCACGCATGCCGCGCACCGCGCCGGCGCAATCGATGCAGCCGCAACGCGCGGGCGCCTATTCGAGCCGCGACCGCGGGGCCTGGGGCTCGTGAGCGTGCAAATGGTATCCGCCTCGCCGGGGCTGGGAAAGGGGAAACTGTGCAGTCCGAAGAGTCTTCCCCGATTATCAGGTCGATCCTGTCTGCCCCGTTTGGCGAGAACTCGTATCTTATCACCCTGCCGGGGCGCCGCGACTGCATCGTGGTCGATCCGGGCCTGCAGCCGGAGAAAATCACCGCCGAGCTCACCGCCCTGGGCGTGACGCCGGTCGCGATCCTCAACACCCACGGGCACGCCGACCACATCGCCGGCAACGCCGAGATGAAGCGGCGGTTCCCCGACGCCCCGCTGGTCATCGGCCATCTCGACGCGGACAAGCTGACCGACCCCGTCGGAAACCTCTCGGCCGGGTACGGCATTCCCATGGTCAGCCCGCCGGCCGACCAGACGGTGCGCGAGGGCGAGGTGCTCGACCTGGCGGGGATCCGCTGGACGGTTCGCGAGACGCCGGGGCACTGCCGGGGGCATGTCGTGTTCGTGGCACTGAAGCTCGACCCCGTGCTGGTACTGGGGGGCGACGTGCTGTTCGCGGGCGGGGTGGGCCGAACGGACTTCGCGGATGGGGACGCTGCGGCCCTGGTGTCGTCGATCCGCGAGAAGCTGTTCACGCTGCCCGCCACGGCGGTGGTGCTGCCGGGGCACGGGCCGGCGACGACCGTCGGGCGTGAGAAGGGGAGCAATCCGATTGTGGGCGAGGGAGCCATTGCGGAGTGGTGAGAGGAAGGGTTCAGGCGGGAATTGGTCCGACGGGTTTCAATTGTCCGCTGCAGGCGGCGGAGTTTCCTTGTGTCCTGGACAGAATGCGGTGTTCTGGAGGGCGCGAGACTGAATTTCTCGAAGAGACGGCGCCTTTGGGGCTCGTGTGATGTGTCCACTTCGGGGCTCATACTGTCCGGTTTTGAGCTCGTACTGTCCGCTTTGGGGGTTATTGTGTCCGGTTTGGGGGGCACGGAGCAGAGGGCAGGGGTTTGAGCGTTCGCTGGTGGATGCATTGAATCGTGTTCGTCGTCGTGCTCGTACACTTACTCGCGTTTGGTTCGGATCGGAGAGATTAGGATTAGGAGTAAGATTAAGATTAAGATTAAGATTAGGACCAAGCACGAAGCTCAGGTCGCGTTCTTTCCGAAACCAACAGCCTCGAGCCTACGGTCTCCGCTCGGCTGAGCTCGCCGCAGGCCAGCCTTGTCTTTTTGTTCCGATGTATACTACTTGATTTCTAGTCCGAACGCAAGGGCGCGTAAATGGGCCGCCCCTCGGTCGGGGGGTGCCATCGTTTCAGGAGCCTCCGGATGAGAACGACGGCGGTACTTTTGTAACCCCGGCTGGGCGGGAGCAAGTAAGTACACTCCTGAAACGAATCGACTTTTCCAGCCTATTGCTTTTGCAATGTGTCGCGCTTCAGTGGGTCGCAATTCGGCAGGTGCAATCTTGGCGGGAATAGTCGCCGCGTATTGGCCCGATGTCGTTCGACTTCCAAGCACATTACAGCACGCGGGAGGGGAATAGTGCCTTGAGTTTCGTATAAAACACCGCGGCAACTTTATCGTATCCCGCCCTAGAGGGATGCAGTTCGTTGTGCCACGACGATGGGTTCTCCGCCAGGGTGCCCTGCGTGTTGATGAACGTTACCTTTGAGTTCGCGGAGGCCAGTGACTGCAGCATCTGCGCGAAGCTTGTCAGCATAGCCTTCACCACATTGAAGGCCCCGTCCCCGGTATTTGGGAACTTTCGCAGCATGAACGTCGGCTTGAGCCAGGGTCCCAAGTGACAGATGCCGCGACCGTCGGGGATCGCGAAATCGTAGGCATGGAACACCACGTGCGTCGACGGGCTAAGGGCGTCGCGCAACCCAATGAGATCTTCGTAGCCCGCGCGCACCAGTTCCAGGGCCGCTGCGAACCGCGACTGCTGAATGAGCGAATTGGCGGAAACGTTCGGTCTAAAATCATGCACCCAAAGTGCCATAGGGTCGCCCACGATGTCGTTGCCGCCGCCAGAAAAGAGCATTGCGTCCCAGGGACCGCCGGCAGGACAACCTTGTTTGAATTGCTGCGTCAGGATCGTCCGCTCGTCGACGCCGAGCATCATCC
>JANOIK010001328.1:0-1527 GCA_031407585.1 Planctomycetota bacterium
GGCAGTTTCTGAGCTCGCCGCTCCTGCGGCCGGTCTTTGCGCCGTCGCGAACGTCGCTCGATCTGCGACACGCGATGGACACGGGCAAGATCCTGCTGGTGAACCTGAGCCACGGCCGACTCGGCGACGACGCCGCGTCGCTGCTCGGCGCCCTGCTCGTCACGTCGATCGAGCAAGCGGCCAAGAGCCGGGCCGACATTTCGGAATCAGAGCGCCGAGATTGGTTTCTGTACGCGGACGAGTTCCAAACGTATGCCGGCACGGAGTCGCTGGCCATCATTTTGTCGCAGGCCCGCAAATACCGCTTGAGTCTGTGTCTGGCCAATCAGCTTGTTGAGCAGATGGACCAGGACCTGGCCGCGACCGTCTTTGGGAACGTCGGTTCGCTTTGTGTGATGCAAGTGGGCCGCAGCGACGCCGAGAAGCTCGCGGAAGAACTCGGTCGTGAGGCGCTGCCTGACGATCTGATCGCTCTGCCCAAATACACCGCGGTCGTGCGGCTGCTTGTCGACGGCCAGCCGTCACGGCCCTTTACCATTCGCACGTTGCCGCCGCCGGCGCTCACCGCTCGGCACGCCGACCCCGCGACGCTCATCCGCGCATCTTCCAAGCGATATGCGCCGCTTCCGGCACGTTCTTCCGCCGCCACACCCCTTCGGCGTCCGGCGGCGCAAATTGCGGAATCGACGCGCTAGGCGGATCGCTGGCCTTCTGCAGCGCTTGGATTTCAAGCTTCCGCCGCAGGGCGGAGCGTCTCAAAAAATAGCGCTCGGCGTAGACAAGCATCACCGGCCGCCGGACCTTCTTATCGCGGCCGCCGTTCAATTCTCCCACCCGCCGCCAGAGATCATCTGTCACCCCCGCATAGAGCGAGCCATCGTGACAGCGCACCAGGTAGAAGTAGGAGAACTGCGGCATGACGTGAGAGGGCCAGCGTATCGAGGCGATAGGCCCGTAAGCAAGGATTTTCGCCCGAAGCGATCGCGGCCGGGCCCGCCGGCCCGGCCGGTGCGACGATCGCGGCAGAAGGCGTCAATGGGGCAACCGCTTGTTGTCCATGTGGCTTTAGCCTTCAATGCCTGCCAAGTGCTAGACCACGCAGCCCCCAACCGTGGTATAATTCCAGCATGGACAAGCTTCTCCATAGTGTCAGCGACTTACCGTCTCCGGAACGCTCTGCGGTGGAGGCCATCATCGGTCACACGCTGCGCGACGACCAGCAACTCTACATTGTCGCGCTGGACGCCGCCGTCGAGCCGACCCAGGCCACGCGCCATGAGGCGTGGAGCGAGCTGGAGGAGATCCTCGCGGAGTCGCACCACAACGTCCGCCAATCCGGCGTGTCGCCCGAAGAACTTGAGCAGGCGATCGACGAAACCTGCGACGACGTCCGCTACGGCAAGTAGGCCATGCGGATCATGTGCGATACAAACGTCCTGGTGCGGACCGTTTTGAGTCCGGGCGGCGCGGCCGCCGAACTCCAGCGGCTGATTGCCCGCGACCACGCGCTGGTCGTCTCGCGACCCG
>JANOIK010001038.1:0-4037 GCA_031407585.1 Planctomycetota bacterium
CGTAAATTGGGCGACCTAACGATGACTTTGCCGCGCACGCGGTTCGGTTTTGGGGCGCTTCGTTCTCGTCTTCGGGAGCACCCCGCACTTTGTCATTTCCAAGGATAGGAAGATACCGGTCTATGCCAACGAACTTCAACGATGGCGCCGCGACCGCGGCGCGAGGGGTCTTACGACTCAAGGCTGCAGCGTTGCGCGTGTTCGGCGCCGTCGCCCTCATCTTGGCGACGGCTGCTCCGGCAGTGGCGAGCGAGGCCGACCTTGCGATCCCCGATTTGCATGAAGGCAAGTTCGACTCCCTCGGCGGGATCAGCGCCTGGAATCTGCTGGCCGCTGGCGCGCTGGTGATCTGCGGCACGCTGGGGATCAGCTTGTATCTGCTCGGGCAGATTAAGAAGATGCCGGCGCATAAGTCGATGCTCGACGTCGCGGAGGTCATTTTCCAGACTTGCAAGACGTACCTGATCCAGCAGGGCAAGTTCCTGATGATGCTGTTCGTGATCATCGGCAGTGCGATGGCGTTTTACTTTCTGCAGCTCAAGCAAGAGCCGCCTACGACGCTCATGCTCGTGCTGCTGTTTTCGCTCGTGGGCATGGGCGGTTCGTACGCGGTGGCGTGGTACGGCATCCGCATCAATACCTACGCAAATGCTCGCACCGCGTTCGCTTCGTTGCGAGGCGATCCTCTGGACGTCGTCAACATTCCGCTGCAGGCGGGCATGTCGGTCGGGTTGTTCTTGATCTCGCTCGAACTGGTGATGATGGTCGTCATCTTGCTGTTCGTGCCGCGAGAGATTGTGGGCTACTGCTTCTTGGGATTCGCGATCGGCGAGTCGCTGGGCGCGTCGGCGCTTCGCATCGCGGGCGGCATCTTTACGAAGATTGCGGACATCGGCTCCGACCTGATGAAGATCGTCTTCAAGGTCGATGAAGACGACCCACGCAACCCGGGCGTGATCGCCGACTGCACGGGCGACAACGCGGGCGACTCGGTCGGCCCGACGGCGGACGGATTTGAGACTTACGGCGTGACGGGCGTCGCGCTCATTGCGTTCATCACGCTGGCGGTCACCGAGCACGGCATCCGGGCGGCACTTGGCCTTGCCCCGAACACGGCCTATGTCGCGGCGGATCCGACGACGCACACCACGAATTACTTGGACCTGCAGGCCAAGCTGATCGTGTGGATTTTCGCCATGCGGTTTCTGATGGACTTCATGAGCGGCGCCTCGTACTTCATCAACCAGGCGATCTCCGAGAAGAAGTACCGCGGGCTCAAGGAGTTCAACTTCGAAGCCCCGCTGACGCGGCTGATCTGGATCGCGTCGATCCTGTGCATTTCGACGTCGTTTTTCATGAGCTGGCTGCTCATCCGCGATTTGTCGCTGGCAGAGATGACGTTCGGCGCCGACGGCAAAGTCATCGACGTCGTCAAGTCGGTCGTGCAGGAGAAACTCTGGTGGCAGTTGGCCAGCATCATTAGTTGCGGAACGCTCGGCGCGTTGCTGATTCCTGAGTTCACCAAGGTGTTCACCAGCTCGCACTCGAAGCACGTTCATGAGATCGTGACCGCGTCGCGAGAAGGCGGCGCGTCGCTGACGATCCTCTCCGGCATCGTCGCTGGAAATTTCAGCGCCTTCTGGAAGGGCCTGCTCATCGCCGGGCTGATGGCAATGGCTTACTACGTCAGCATGCAGGGGCTGGATGGCATCATGCAGGTGAATCTCGACGCGGCGCATCCGGAGATCCTCGCCGGCGTCGGGTCGGTGTTCGCCTTCGGCCTGGTCGCCTTCGGTTTTCTCTGCATGGGGCCGGTCAACATCGCGGTGGATAGCTACGGACCGGTGACCGACAACGCCCAGTCGATTTTTGAGCTGGCTCAGACCGAGAAGATTCCGGGTATCAAGGAGCAGATCAAGCGGGACTTTGGCTTCGAGCCCGACTTCGTCGTCGGCAAGCATTACCTTGAGGCGAACGACTCGGCGGGCAACACGTTCAAGGCGACGGCCAAGCCGGTGCTTATCGGCACGGCGGTGGTCGGAGCGACGACGATGATCTTCTCGATCATTTTGCTCTTGGGCAAAGCGGGCATGCTCCACCTGAGCCTGACCGACGCGCCCGTGTTGATCGGGTTCATGTGCGGCGGAGCGGTGATCTTCTGGTTTGCCGGCGCATCGATGCAGGCCGTCACGACGGGCGCCTATCGTGCGGTCGAGTTCATCAAGAAGAACATGGACCTCACGAAGAAAGAGGCGGACATCAACGACTCGATCGCCGTGGTGAAGATCTGCACGCTCTATGCTCAGAAGGGCATGTGGAACATTTTCATCGCCCTGATGGCGATCACGCTGGCGTTCGCGTTCTTCGATCCCAACTTCTTCGTCGCTTACCTGATTTCCATTGCGGTGTTCGGGTTGTACGAAGCCATCTACATGGCCAACGCCGGCGGGGCTTGGGACAACGCGAAGAAGCTGGTCGAGGTGGACCTCAAGGAAAAGGGCACCGAGCTGCACGCGGCGACGGTGATTGGCGACACGGTGGGCGATCCGTTCAAGGATACGTGTTCGGTGGCTCTCAACCCGATCATTAAGTTCTCGACGCTGTTCGGGTTGCTCGCGGTCGAGATCGCGATCCATGTCAAGCAAGAGGTTGCCTTGGACTCGACGAAGACAGACTACACGCCGTACGTGGGCGTTGCGATGCTCGCCGTGGCCCTGTACTTCGTGTGGCGGTCGTTCTACAAGATGCGGATTCCGCAGGTGTAGGGGGAAGCCGTTAGCTCTTAGCTTTTAGCTGTTAGCCAGAGGGAAAAACGAGAAGCCTCGGCCAACATTGGCCGGGGTTTTTCTCTGCGCCGCCGGAAGACCGCCTAGAAATCTTCCTTGAGGCCGAAGCGGTGGTACCGCACGTTGCGGGGATTCATCGTGTGTCCCCAGCTAATCGTGGCGCCATCGACGCCGAGCGCGGCCGCGATTTGTTGCCGTTCCTGCGGGCTGGGGAGCCAACGGCCATCGACGATCGCGGCCACGCGACCCCCCGGCAAATCGCATTTGCCGGCAAGTTGGTCGACCGACCAGCCGAGTTCTTCGAGCAGTACGTCGATGGTCTTCATGAGGGGTCGCCGATGCGGCGCATCCGCCTGTCGGGAAATGGGTTGCGGGACTCTTCCTGCATAGACAACTGGGGGGCGACCTCGAAAAACTGGTTGCGTTACTCCCCAGAAGGGGTACGATTGCAAGAGAGGCGCCGTCTCTAGCTTCCCTTAGAGCGGCGCCCCAAACAAGTCGCAATTGCGTTTCGGCCCTTTGTGGTTCGATCGCCTTATCTGATACGCGGCTGACTGCTTAGGGCTGAACGGTGTTTTAGATACGCCCCGTTGGAGCGGGCGAGAATCTGAAGTGCGCCCGCTCTGTCGTGCATCGCGAGCTTCGCAAGGAGCGCGTCGAATGCCAGTCCTCACGAGCAGAGGTAGGTCGCGCATGGCTACGGATTCGATCGATCGCGTGGCGGACGTGCCGTTTTCGGACGCCCCCGAGCCCCAGTTCCAGTACCCCGGCATTCCCACCACGTGCGACGGCGCCGAGACGATCGCCTGGGTGGAAACGAATATCAGCCAGGGCTCGGGCGCGTTTCCGATTACCTCTAGCACGACGATGGCCACGGGGTTCAACCAGGCCCAGGCCGCAGGCACGCCCAATCTGTGGGGCGACCAGCTCGTGTTCGTCGAGCCGGAGAGCGAGCACTCGTCGGCGACGTTCTGCGAGGGATTCGCGCTCGCCGGCGGACGGGTGACCAACTTCACGTCGGGGCAGGGCCTCGTGCTGATGAAGGAGGTGCTCTACACGATCTCGGGCAAGCGTTTGCCGGCGGTGTTCAACATCGGCGCTCGCGCGCTGACGAGTCAGGGCCTCAACGTTCACGCCGGGCACGACGATGTGATGAGCGTCGCGGACGTCGGCTGGGGCGTGCTGTTCGCGCGCAACGCGCAGGAAGCGGGCGACTTGTGCCTCATCGCCCGGCGTGCTGCCGAGGCGAGC
>JANOIK010000006.1:0-5832 GCA_031407585.1 Planctomycetota bacterium
GCCAGGTCGTTCGTGAGCCACACGATTTGCGGCGGATGCGGCGAGCGGTGCGTCACCACGCGGACGCGGTGTTTGGGCGCCAGCCGGGTCGGGGCGTTCGACTCGACGTCTCGGCCGAAGTGGGTGCGGGACGACGAGGACCGACGGTGATGCGAGCCCATGAGAGGCTTCTCCTGCAGCACGAGAGGAGCTTGCTCGCGGGTGCGCTAAGTGCGCACCGGCAGCGCGGCAAGCGTTCGTGTTGCGGAAAAGCGGTGGGCTACGGGCTCATAGGTCGCTCAGGGTGAATGCGGCGCGCATTTCGGCGCCGTCGGGGGATAAGACGCAGGGACGCGGCGAAAAGTTCGTCCGCGCCCGATATTGCCCGCGAAACACGCGAAAAGACGCGAAAAGGGATTTGAGGAAGGCGAGTCGCTCCGCGCCTTGCTTAATAGACTCACTCCGCTACCTCCGATCCGCTCCCACTTCTTATTTCGCGCCATTCGCGTGTTTCGCGGGCCACCTCTTTCAGTCACCCGACTGCATTGCTAGCGAGAAGATGCGACCCAAATTCAATAAATTACGCAGCTTCTGCGACCGGAAAACTTTTCGGGATCGGATTAATTCCCGCAATGCGGAATGCCGATCGATGGAAGGACGGAATTCCCCCTTTCCGGCCTCGTCGTAGCAGGATGCGAACATGGTACGTGGATCGATGCTTGCCGCTATCGGCGCCTGGGCGCTGTTGTCTGCCATGACCGTGGCGCCGCGTGCGGGCGCCGAGTCTTTGGCGGTGAAGTTGGGACTGGTCGCGGCGCCGGCGGACGCCGATGCTGCGGCGGCGACGCCGATGATGCGCGATCCCAACGTGCGGCCGGCCGCCGTGGCTGCTCGCGAGCAGGCCATGCAAGGCACGTCGCGGCGCGGCGGGGGCGGCGGGTCGCTGTTCCCGAAGCTGCGGATGCCCAGCTTATTTGGCGGGTCGCGGGGCGAGGCTCCGCTCGACGAACCGCCGGCGGCGTACGATGCGCCTGGAGCCGGTGGGGCGACTACGAATCGACGGGCAGTTGTGGGAACTGTGACGCCCGCGCGTCGGCAGGGCGTGACCGCGGGCGCGACGCGCGGCGCGGCTGGAGCGGGAACCACCGCGACGCGGCCTGCCGTGGGCGGAACGACGCAACCGCGAACGACGACGCAACCGCAAACTGCGACGCCGCGCGTGGCGCGCAGCTCGCCGCCGACGAGCTCACGACACAACGAACTGGCCGACGCGCTGACCGGTTTGCGCGACATGCCGGAAACGAATGACGCCGAAGCGGGCGACGCGAACATTGCTCCGCCGGAGGCGACGGGCGAGGCGGCCCCGAGCTACTTGGACAATGGGGCAGGCGACGCCGGCGCTGAACCGACGGACGGCGACGGGACTTCGAGCGCCAGCGGCGCTCGCGGCTGGTCGCGCGGGCCGGTCGATGTGCGCGACGCCCTGCTTGGCGAAGACACGACGGACGCGGGCCGCGCGGCGCCGGCGGTTGCTCCGCGGCGTGCGCCGGTTGCGGCGCCGGTTCGTCGCGCCGCTCCCCAAGCTGCCGCCCCGGTTCGGCGTTCACCGCCGCGCACGCCGGTTGCCGAAACCGACATTGCCGCGGAGTTGCAAGGCGACGTGTCGGGCGACGACTCGCTGCAGCCGCAGGCTGAGGAAGAATCGCTGGGCGCCATTTCGGCAGAGCCGACGCCGCCGACTTACGAGGCAGCGGCTCCGGTCGCTCCTCGCACACAGAATCAAGCCACGACGCCGTTTGCTGGCGGCGGGTCGGAGACGATTGTCAATCGGCGCCCCACGGCCGGTTTGCCGAAGCCGCTCGATCGGCTGAGCAGCGACGTGCTGTTGAGCTGCCGGCCGCCGGTGATTGTCTCGAACGTCACGGGTCCGCAGCGCGTGGTCGTGGGACGGCCCGTGGAGTATCGCATCGAGCTCGCGAACAAGGGCGAGGGCCTGGCCCGCGACGTGTCCGCGACGATCACTGTGCCGGCTTCGGCCGAGGTGCTCGACGCGGCGGCTTCGGGCGGTGCGATTGAACAAGACGCGACGGTGGCCGATGGGGCGCCGCGCACGATCAAATGGCAGTTGTACGAGCTGACCGCGGGCGGGTCGCAAACGCTCACGCTGAAGCTGTCGCCGCGGGGCGGGCAGCCGTTGCAGCTGTCGGTGGCGTGCACGCAGGCGCCGACCTTGGCCGAGGCGCTCGTCGAGGTGCAAGAGCCGAAGCTGCAGATGGAGATCGCGGGCCCGTCGGAGGTGCTGTTCGGCAAGTCGCAGCGGTACACGCTGACGCTGTCGAACCCCGGCACGGGCTCGGCCGAGGAAGTGGTGATCGAACTGACGCCGCCGGGCGGAGATCCGAAATCGCCGGTGCGGCATAAGGTGGGAACGCTCGCGGCGGGCGCGTCGAAGTCCATCGAACTGGAGCTGACCGCTCGCGAAGCGGGCGACCTTAAGATGCTGGCCGCGGCCACCGCCGTGGGCGAGCTGCGGACCGAGACGCTGAAGACCGTGCTGTGCCGCCGGCCGAAGTTGGACGTCGATTGGCGCGGTCCCGAGCAGAACTTTGCCGGGGCGGTCGCCACGTACTACCTGCGGGTTCGCAACCCGGGCACGGCGCCGGCTGAACAGGTGGGCGTGATGTTGACGCTCCCCGCGGGCGCCGAGATGGTCGACGCGAGCACGGGCCACGCGTGGGACGCGACGCGGCGGACGGTCACTTGGCAGCCGGGTTCGCTGGCGGCGAGCGAAGAGCGGTTCATGCAGGTGCGTTGCCGGCTGTCGAAGCCGGGCGTGAACCAATTGGAGCTGGTCGCCCACACCGCGGCCGGCGATTTGAGCGATGTGCTGAGCGTGCCGATCACGGTCGAGGCGCTCGCCGATCTGAAGCTCGCGGTGAGCGATCCCGAAGGCGTGCTGCCGGTGGGCGAGAGCGCCGTGTACGAAATCCACGTGCAGAACCGCGGGCAAACGGCGGCTCATGGCGTGAATGTGATCGCGATGTTCTCTGAAGGCATCGAGCCCTCGCACGTCGAGGGCGGGCAGCACGAGATTCGCGACGGCCGGGTGTCGTTCCGCACGATCGACGCGCTGCCGGCGGGCGCCGAGGTGGTGCTGCGGATTCACGCGAAGGCGACTTCGGCGGGCACGCACGTGTTCCGCACCGAAGTGGTGTGCGACGACCTGGAGACCAAGCTGGTCGCCGAGGAAACGACGCGGTACTTCGTCGAGGAAGAGCGCTGGGCGGATGCCTCGGCGGCTTACTCGGAGCAGGCTGAAGGCGGGACTCGGTAGCCAAAATGAGGTTCTCCGTTCCCCTCCCCTTGATGGGGAGGGGTTAGGGGAGGGGTGTCGCCCTGGGTACAAGCATTTAATTTGTACCCGCTTCATCCCCCGTCCCCGGCCCTCCCCTCCAAGGGAAGGGAGCCGGAGACTCTTAAAGTACAATGGGGCGTGAGGATTCTTGCTCATGCCGCCAGCCGCGTTGCCGATCATTGCTGAACTTGCTCGCGCTTTGGGCGCCGAGCGTGTGCTAACGCGGGCCGAGGATTTGGCCGTCTACGCTTACGACGGCACGCCCGTGCTGCGGCAGAATCCGGCTTGCATCGTGTTTCCTCGCACGACGGCCGAAGTGGCGGCGTGCGTCGCGGCGGCGCGAGGGCATCGCACGCCGATTGTCACGCGCGGCTCGGGCACGGGGTTGAGCGGCGGCAGTGTGCCCGTGGCCGGGTGCATCGTGCTGTGCCTCACGGAGATGAACCGCATCGGCGAGGTCGACGCTCGCAACCTCACCATCGAAGCCGAGGCCGGGGCGATCACGCAGGCGATCGATGAGGCGGCCGGGCGGTGCGGGCTGTTCTATCCGCCGGATCCGGGTTCGCGAAAGATCTCGACAATCGGCGGCAATGTGGCCGAGAATTCCGGCGGGCTGCGGGGTCTGAAATACGGCGTGACACGCGACTACGTGCTGGGGCTCGAGGCCGTGCTGGCCAGCGGCGACGTCGTGTGGCTCGGCAGCAAGTGCGTGAAAGACGTGGCCGGGTACAACCTGCGCGACCTGTTCATCGGCAGCGAAGGCACGCTGGGGATCGTTACGCGCGTGCTGCTGAAGCTGCTGCCCGCGCCGGCGGCGCGACGGACGCTGCTGGCAAGCTTCGCGTCGATGGAGGCAGCGGGCGCGACGGTGTCGGACATCATCGCGGCGAAGATCACGCCGTGTACGCTCGAGTTTCTCGACCAGACGACCGTACGGTGCGTCGAAGAGTTTGCCCACGTGGGGCTGCCGGTCGACGCGGCGGCGGTGCTGCTCATGGAGACTGACGGGCACCCGGCGGCGGTCGCCGAGGAGGCCGAGGCAATGGCGCGCATTGCGGCGGCGCGCGGGGCGATCGAGGTTCGCGCCGCGGCCGACGATGCCGAGGCGACGCGGTTGCTCACGGCACGGCGCAGTGCATTCTCGGCCCTGGCTCGCGTGCGGCCGACGACGATTCTCGAGGACGTAACCGTGCCGCGAAGCGAGCTGGCCGCGATGGTGGGCTTTATCGCCGCGTGCGCGGCGAGGCACAATCTGCAAATCGGCACGTTCGGCCACATGGGCGACGGCAACCTGCACCCGACGTTCCTCACCGACGAGCGCGACGCCGACGAAATGCACCGCGTGGAGCTGGCGCTGGCCGAGATCGTCGAGCGGACGCTCGCCGTCGGCGGCACGATCACCGGCGAGCACGGCGTGGGCCTCGCGAAGAAGCCGTTCTTGCGCAAACAGCTCGGCGATAACAGTTACGAACTTCTGAGACTTGTGAAGCGAGCGCTCGATCCGGAGGGGCTGCTCAATCCTGGTAAGATTTTTGATTAACCACCAAGGCACGAAAACACCAAGAACTATTCAGAGGGGATTAACCGCGAATCACGCGAATCTTCGCGAATCAGGAAAGTGAGCCAACGAAGGGCGTTTGCGGATAGATCACAATTCCTTTTCTTGATTCGCGTGATTCGCGGTCAATCATCTCTTTCTTTGATTACCTTCTTTGGCCCGTTCGTGGTTTCCCCTGTGAGTAGCTAACTTGTCCGAAGCCAACCTTCTCAAATCGCTCGACTACTCCGTGCTGCAGCAGTGCATGCATTGCGGGTTGTGTTTGCCGACGTGCCCGACGTACGACGAGACGAAGCGCGAGCGGAGCAGTCCACGGGGGCGGATTCGGTTGATGCGCGAGGTGGCCGACGGGCGGCTCGATGTGTCGGCGACGTTTGCCGAGGAGATGTCGTACTGCTTGGGCTGCCTGGCGTGCCAGAGTGCGTGCCCGGCGGGCGTCGACTACGCGACGCTGCTGGAGAACGCGCGCGGCGAGGTCGAACGGCGTGGCGTTGGCAGCGGAGCGTGGCGGCGGTTCGTGCGTTGGCTCACGCTGTCGCTGCTGTTCCGCCATCCGCGGCTGCTGCGCGCCGTGGGGCGCTTGCTGTGGTTCTATCAGCGCTCGGGCTTGCAACGCACGTTGCGGCGGTCGGAGCTTATGCGGCTCTTGCCCGCGCGATTGTGGCGCCTAGAAGCGAAGGCCCCCGCGGTGCGGCTGCCGTTTTCCTCGGGTCGCATTCAGCCGCGCGAGTCGCCACAGGGCCGTGCGAAGCACTGCGTTCTGCTGCTCACCGGGTGCGTGCAGGACCTTGCGTATCCCCACGTGAACCGGGCGACGGCCGACGTGCTGCTGGCGAACGGTTGCGAAGTCGCGACGCCCCCGGTGCAACACTGCTGCGGCTCGCTGCACGCCCACAACGGCGAGCTGGAACTGGCACGCGATCTGGCCCGGCGGAATCTC
>JANOIK010000060.1:0-3115 GCA_031407585.1 Planctomycetota bacterium
AGCACGCCGCGGTCGCGACAGATGGCGGCGATTTCAGAGAGCGGGTGGATGACGCCGATTTCGTTGTTGGCGAGCATGACCGAAACGAGCGCCGTGTCGTCGCGGATGGCGTCGGCAACGCGCTGGGGGTCGAGCCAGCCGGCGCAAGGGCTGCCGTGTTGCTCCACGTCTAGCAGCGTCACCGCGTAGCCGCGGCGTTCGAGCCGGGCGAGCGGGTCGAGCACGGCCTTGTGCTCGGTGCGGACGCTCACCAGGTGGTCGCCGCGGCGACGCTGCCGCTCGGCGACGCCGCGGATCGCGAGGTTGTTGCTTTCGGTGGCCCCGCTGGTGAAGACGATCTCTTCGGGCGCCGCGCCGATCGCTGAAGCGATCTGCGCCTGAGATTGCGCGACCGCTTCGCGCGCCGCCTCTCCAAAGGCATGCCCCACGCTGCCGGCGTTGCCGTACTGCTCGCCGAAGAACGGCAGCATCGCGTCGACCACGCGAGGGTCGACGCGCGTCGTGGCGTGATTGTCGAGGTAGATGGGGGTCGCGGCCATGAAAGACAGACGCCGGGTGCCACTGCTGGCTTGCCCCGCAGTGTGCGCCGGGTACCAGCTTCGCACTGCTGGACGAGCCAGCAGTGGCACCCTTCAGCGTAACCGCCGCCGCCGCGCTACTCTACCCGAACAGCGCCCGCACGACGATTTGCGACCAGGTTTCACAGCGGTCGAGAGTGGCGAGAACTTCGCCCACGGGGCGGAAGCCGGCGTCGAGGATGTCGGTCTCGCGGTTGCGGACCAGCGGCTTTTCCACGTCGCACAGGTGGACGACGCCGAGATGAACTTGCCCGACGGGCGTTTCGTCATCGTTGATCAGGCCGACGCACTGCTCGCGGTAGGGGGCGTCGATGATCACCTCCTCGGCCAGCTCGCGGAGCATGCCTTCGCGGTAGACGTCGTGGTTCGTGCTCGACTCGCCGGCGTCCTCGATGGAGATGTGGCCGCCGACGCCGACGCTGCGCTTGGCGTGCAGCCGGGCCTCGCCCTGGCCGCCGCCGCGCGTGTACTGGAACACATGGACGGCGCCCGCCGCGTCGACGTGGCGAAACACCACGTACGGGATGAGCTGCTTGAAGCTGGGGTCCTGCTCCATCTCGCCGCGGGGGCGGTAGGCGAGGTCGTCGCCGTCGAGCAACGCGGGCAGGTAGCGGCTCATGTCCGCCGAGAAGCCCTGGAAGTGGCCGAGCGCGTGAAAGCGGCTCGTGGGGACGACCAGAACGCGCTCTTCGGCGACGGCGGGCATGGGGAATCCTTTCGGCGTAATGGCTGGCTGGAATGGAGGCAGTTTACGTCGAAAGCTTCGCGCGGTCGACCCGCCCATTATTTCCAAGTCTGATCGAGCGCCCCCACGGCTTGATAGAGCGACTCAAGGCGGTCGACGGCATCGTCATACATGGCTCTGAGCTCGGGATGTTTGTCGAGGACGGGATTTTCTCCGATGGCCATTTGCACGTGTGAGGATGCGATGTGTACACGGTCGAGGAGCTGAAAATAGTGGCCGTCGTTAAGCTCGGTCTGCTCGCTTTCCTCATTTATTTCAGTAGCTCCGAATGGGCCCGATTTAGAAGTCACCGGCAACTCACATTATCCATCCGAGGTTGTACGCACGTGGTGCGAATCGATGCAAGCCTTTCAGGTTAGGAGATCCCGGCGGCGTTGACTCGGGGTACGCCGCGGAGCGGCGAACCCCGGGCTGAAAGATTTTACGCCGTTGGCGCACAGAGTGAGTTTTCCCGTCGAACGGACTTAAGATACCTTACTCACGACGATTAGAAATCAAGAAAGGACTCCGCCTCGACAATGTTATCCGTACCTCCATTGTCCGACTTGTCCGGTTCCAATTGGTCGATGAACTTTTCCAGTGATGTTGCGACCGGCCACGCATGTCCTCCAATCTGACTCTCGTGGTCCCACAGAAAAACAATTCCGGTTCGGTCGACGCAGATAAGGTTGCCGCCCGGCGCTGCCCCGATGGGAACGAATGATGGCGGTAACTGCCCTTCATATTGTTGCGCTGCCCGTCGGATACTGTGCTTTCCATTACCTAGCCCGAATAGTACCTCCAGGCTGTTGTACCCATCAGTCCTCGTAAGTGGCGTTGCCTCATCAGGGATGTACTTAGCCCCGTTGTCAAAGATGATTGCCCCGCCGATTGTGGTGAGCAACTCTCCGTAGCTTGGCGACACCAGCAACAGCGATTCCAAATCCAATGCTGCCATGCCCAAATTGGAAGCCTTCTCGCCCAGCAGCCTTGCCCCAAGCTCGCTGAGTTTTTTGTTTCTCATTGTTACAAGCCTTTAGCTAGTCCGTAATATTCACCTTCCATTCGTCGCTGTTGGCCTTGAGCTCCGGGGCGTACATCGCCGAGACCTTCGTCGGCAACGCGCTGAACTTGCCCGGAATCTCGGCGCGCATCCGGTACGCCACGCTGTGCTCGCCGCGGGCGATTGTGCGGCAGAACAGGGCGACGCGTTCTTCGTGGTATTCGACGTACGCGCCCAGGGCGTTGCCGTTGTAGCCGCTGCGGACTTCGACGGCCTCGAATCCAGCGGGCTTCATGTCTTCGAGCAGGATGTACTCGTAGTCGTTTTTACTGGTGACGACGAGCTCGACCTCCACGAGATCGCCGCTGGTGAGTTCGGCGAGGCTGTTGATTGGCGTGCGGTCGTATTTCTCGACGCGCTGCTCAACGGCCTGGCCGCGGCCGCCGGCGACGGCGGCGGTTTCTTCGGCTCGCGTGAGCTTGTAGTAGCGGCGGTCGACTTTCAGCTCGAGGCCCGCGGCTTTGATGTCGTCTTCCAGCGTGAAGTTCGTGAGATAGCCATTGAAATAGATCGGCCCCTCGCCCGTTTTGCGGAGCTCGACCACGTGGTCGCCCGCGGGGAGGTGGTCGCCTTCGAGCACCAATTGGTTGTCGAAGGTGAAGAGATTCGCGGCGGAGATTTCGACAGTCTTGGCTTGCTCGCCGTCGATGGCGACCTCGAGCGAGAGGTTCGGCTTCGCTTCTCCCGTGGCGGCGAGGTAGTCGGCGAACGCCTCGACCACGAGCGCCGTGTCGCGGGTGCTGTTCCAGT
>JANOIK010000064.1:0-2928 GCA_031407585.1 Planctomycetota bacterium
GCGCCGGCTGGCGGCGATCGTCGCGCAGCGGGAGGGGAATGCTCGATCAGTGCGTGGCAACGCCGTCGTCGGCGGGAGAGTCGCCGTCTTCGGCGGGAGACTCATCGAGCAGGCTCCAACCGTCGACGCGCCAGGGATGGCCGGCCGCTTCGTACGCGGGCGTATGCATGAAGCTAAGTTTGAGGCGGCACGTCTGGTCTTTCCCGGCGCCCTGGACGCGGTATTCCTCGGACATCATGGTGCGCACGCCATCGACGAGGGGTGCGTCGTCGGCGCTGGGGCTCTTGGCGACGGCCAGCGGCGGGTCGAAGGTCGCCAACCGCTTGGCGACCGCGTCGATCTCCATTTTCGACCGCACGATCGCCATGACGTCCTCGGGCTTCGGCGGCGGGGCGTCGGGGCTGCCCTCGGGCGGGCCCAGGCTTTGGATCGCGCGGCCGCCGAGTAGGTCCAGGGATTTCTCGATCTCGCCCGTCGCCAGGAGCGTGAGCCACTGCTGGGCGACCGCCGCCGTTTGGCGTTGCATGAGGGCGTTGCGCACGGGGTCGCGGACGAACGTGGCGACAGCGAACACGATCGCCAGGGCGAGGCCGAAGCGGGCGATCCGAGCGCCCGTGAGGGCTCGATCGGAGGAGCGGATTTTTGCCAGGGCCAACAGAGCGGCGCCCGCGGCCGCGGCTGGGATCGCAAGCAATAGCGGCGTGACGAGAGCCAGCGGCGAGAGCAGGCCCAGCGCCAACGCAATGGCGGCCAAGGGGCTCAGCGACTGGTATTCGCCGGCCCCGGGTTCGATTTCATTTTGGCCAGGCATTCGCGTCGTTGCCTTCCGATTTGGCGTCGAGATGAGCGTGCTGTGACTACTTGTAGGACTCGGCGATGTCTTCCCCCGCGATCGCCTTGAGCACGGTGTTGAACGGGGCGGAACCCTGCTGGAACGTCGTCTTCTGCCAGCCCGACGCGTCGCCGAGCTTCCAGTCTCCGGCGGCGATGGGGATTGTGTAGAGCGTGAAGGTGAGAAAGCTGGCGAACATGCCCGCGACGAGGAGGCCCATGATCGGTCCGGCCATTTTTTCTAGAGGTGGGACGAACTTCACGCGCGTCCGCGACGAGACGCGGTCGGCCGTCAGGCGAACGACATTGGCGGAGAGGAAGAACACCAGCCAGACGCCGCCGAAGACGAAGTACCAGGTGAGTTCGGGCGGCTTATCCATTTTTTCCTGGATGAAGAGGCCGAGCGGGTAGCCCGCGGCGATGGCGAGCGGTCCGCAGATGGTGATCGCCATGAGGGCGAGCGTGTTGCTCCAGAGCCCTTCTTGGACGGTCATGGCCAAGCCGGCGAAGAAGACGAAGTAGATGAGGATGCAGAGGTAAAGCATGGGAGTCGAGTGGGCAGGGGGCAGTGGGGCAGTACGCTGGGGCCGGTTACTTGAGGGCTCGCTGCAGTTCCTGAAGTGACGTGACGCCTTTGGCCACGAGGAGAATACCCTCCTCTTGGAGCGAACGCTGGTTGTCGGCTCGTGCCGCCTTGCGCAGCAGGTCGAGGTTGGGTTGCGTCGCCAGGATCTGCCGCATTTGGTCGGTGATCTCCAGCAGCTCGAACACGCCGGTGCGGCCGAGGTAGCCGAGTTGCTGGCAGGTTTGGCACGGCTTCTCGACTTCCTCCGGCTTGGGCGGACGAAAGAGTTGCTGCACTTTGCCCGCGGGGATTCCCAGCTTCTTCAGCACTTCCGCCGGCGGCGTGTAGCCGACTTTGCAGTCGGGGCACAGCTTGCGGATGAGCCGTTGGTACAGCACGCCCGTGACCACGGAAGCGAATGTTTGTTGCGACAGCTTCATTTGCAGCAGCCGCAGCAGCACTTCCGGTGCGTCGCGCGCCGGCATGCAGGTGACGATGAGCCGGTCGTCGTCGACCTCGTTCATCAGCAGATCGGCGCTCTGGGGGTCGACCAGGTCGCGGCAGATGTACGCGTTGGGGTAGAGCCGCACGAGCCCGGGAATGATCGTCGCGGGCGTCTCGCCCTTGGCGGCGTCGTACGTGTGTACCGTGACGTTCTGGATTTCGTGCTCTCGGTGATTGACCTCTTCGATCGCGAAGAAGTCGCGCATCAGCCGATCGGTTTCCTCGATCGAGGCGTCCGTGAGCGTCGTGAGCCCGCCGCCGGGCATCGTCGAGAAGACGACCAGGCCCTTGTCGCGGGCCATGATCTCCTCCCACTGCTGTTTGAGCTGGTCGCGCATGCCGAGAGCGGCGTACGTCTTGGGCCGGCCCTTGTCGAAGAGCTGCACGACGATGACGCGCTCGCCGTTGGCGACTCCTTGGCAAGTGATGGGGTAGAGGAACTTCTTGCCTTCGAACCCGCCGCCGAATCGACCTTCTTGCTTTTTACGGCGCTCTTTGGGATCGAGGTTCGCGAGCGTTTTCATGACGGCCAGCATCACGTCGGCGCTTTCGCGGTCGCGCGGGTCGCTGGGGTGCCACACGCCGTCGATTTCGTGCTTGATGACGGCGGCCTGCGGGCCGTACTCCAGCATCGCGCGGTCGGAGCGACGGGTGACCATTTCGGCCACCAGTTCCTTAACCAGCAGGTAGCCGGGCGACTGGCGGGCGGTGAGTAGGTTAGCGTTATCGGAGTTCTGGTCGGGAGCGCCCATGGCGATCAGGTCGACGGCGACGCCCTTCTCGTAGTCCTGGCCGCGCTCGTCCCGCATCTTGATGCCGATCTTGCCCAGTAGCGACGCGAAGAAGTGGCGCCACCAACTACCGGTGAGCACCGACTGGTGCGGCAGCACCTTGCGATTGTGCACGACAATGTACGGGATGATCGTCGCGAGATACACGACCCAGACAATTGGGTAGCGGATGACGAAGCTGATCGGCACGAACGCGAGCGCGATAAAGATGATCGCGAACGGGAAGAAGACGATGGG
>JANOIK010000075.1:0-2401 GCA_031407585.1 Planctomycetota bacterium
CGTGCTTGTTGTACTGCGGCGGCCGGTTGAACGGCGTGTCGCCCAGGAGCGTGAAATGATTCTGGATCACCACCCCGTTGTGCAGCGCCGTGATCGACGCCGGCGACTCGAGCGTGCCGTCGTCCTTGAACCGCGGCGCCGTCCAGATGATGTCGTACGTGTTCCACTCGCCCGGCTTGCGCATCGCGTTGACCATCGGCGGCATCTGCTTGTAGATGGCGCCGGCCTGGCCGTCGTAGTACGTCTCGTTCTCGTACGAGTCGAGCACTTGCAGCTCGTACTCGCCAAAGAACACGCCGCTGTTGCCCCGGCCTTGGCCCTCGCCCTCGACCTTCGTGGGAGCCGTCCACTCGATGTGCAGTTGGCAGTCGCCGAACGTGTCCTTCGTTTCCAGGTAGCCCCGGCCGGAAACCGCGGCGCCGTCTTCGACCGACCAGTTCTCGGCGTTGTTCCACTTCGACAGGTCCTTGCCGTCGAACAGGATCACGGCATCCGACGGCGGATCTCCCGGGTTGGCTCCGGGCGTGATGATCGGCGGCTTGGGCCATTCGAGGCCGGTGAGATACTCCTGTGCGCAGCTCCGCGCCGCCGCGAGGCCGGCCACGGTCGCCGCAATTGCACAGACGCCCGCCGCTCGCCAGTTCCGCCGCCCGCCGAATGCCGAAGATTGCATCGCTCTGCCCTCAGTCGAGTGAAGTTGGAAAAGTTCCCCGCGGCGCCGATTATCCGCCCGCGACCGCTCCGTGGCAATCAACTCATGCCTTTATCCAGCACGCCAAGGTCATTGCCAGACCCCGCCGTTTCCGCCACAATTTCGTGAGTTATTTTCTGCCCATCACCGTATGTAACCCCGCTCACGCCATGGTCGCCTCGATCGAACAACTCAAACGCGACTTCACCGACAAGTACGTCAAGGTCGACGCCTCGCGGCCCGAGCTCGCGCGGTTCGGCCACCTCGTGGGCCAGGTGAAGACGGTGAACATGAGCCGCCGGGCGCTCGTCGAGTTTCTCGACTACCACCTGAACATCGCCTGGTACGACATCGACCTGAGCTGCCTGACGGTGGTCGAGAAGCCGACCGAGGAAGAGCTGGCCGCGAAGAAGGCCGAGGGCAAGAAGCCCCAGGACAAGCCGGTGGCGAAAGCAGCGCCCACGACCGGCGCCAAACAAACGGCCGACGCCGCGGCGCCTACCGTGGCCGGAACCAAAGCCGGCGGCTCAACGGCCAAGCCCGCGGCAGGGGGCGCCAAGATGTCCGTGGCCGACATGCTGGCCGCAGCGAGAGGTGGCGACGGCGCGGCAGCCAAGCCCGCCGCGCCAAAAACCAAAGCCGACGCCCCCGCGAAGCCTGCCGCGCCAGCAGCGAAACCCGCGGCTGGTGGAAAGATGTCCGTCGCCGAGATGCTCGCCGCCGCGCGAGCCGGCACAGGCGGCGCTGCAACAGGCCCCGCAGCCAAGCCAGCGCCCGCCGAGGAAGAAGAAGCCGTCGAAGCAGTCCCGGTCGCCAAGCCCGCCAAAGCCGCGGCGCCCAAAGCCACCGGCGGCCGCGTCGACCGCTCGACCATGTCAGTGGCAGAAATGATCGCCTACTGCCGAGAACACGACGCGGCGTAGTTTAGCAAAGGGGCAGTGAGGCGCAGCGCCGCGAGCGCATGTCGTCTCACGCCATCTCCGCATCCGACCTCCGAGTACGCCGAATCACGGCGGCTCGCGTCACCGCACTTCGAGCATGCGCTCCAGTGCCACTAGCGACCACTTCGCCGTTTCGTCGTCGACTTCGATGACGTTCACCGGCGTACCGGCCGCGAGGTTTTCGAGGGTCCAGGCGAGATGAGCGAGATCGATGCGGTACATCGTCGCGCACATGCACACCACCGGCGAGAGGAAGTAAATCTCTTGCTCCGGGTGCTGCTGCTTCAGGCGGTTCACGAGGTGCAGCTCGGTGCCGATGGCCCACTTCGTGCCCGGCGGCGCCGCCTCGACCGTCTTGATGATCTTGCCGGTCGAGCCCGATTCGTCCGCCAGCTCGAACACCTCGCGGGGGCACTCGGGGTGGACCAGCACCTTGAGGCCCGGGTGCTTCGCGCGAAGTTGGGCGACGTGCTCGGGGCGGAACATTTGATGGACGCTGCAATGGCCCTTCCACAGAATCACGCGGCTGGTGCGAATCTGCTCCTCGGTGCTGCCGCCCAGCTCGTCCGCGAACGGATCCCACACCGGCATCTGCTCCAGCGGAATGCCCATGCCGAGGGCCGTGTTCCGGCCCAGGTGCTGATCGGGGAAGAACATCACGCGGCTGGTGCGAGCGAACGCCCAGTCCAGCGCCGCCTTCGCGTTGCTCGACGTGCACACGATGCCGCCGTTGCGGCCGACGAATGCCTTGAGGCTGGCGGCCGAGTTG
>JANOIK010000108.1:0-3170 GCA_031407585.1 Planctomycetota bacterium
TGTCGGCACGCTCACCGCATCCCCGCTAAAGCTCGCCATCGAACCGGCGCCGCCCGAGTCGAGGCTCGATTGCGGCGGGTACGTCGCGGCCGGCCAACCGCCGGGGGGCGTCGACAGCGCCGGCGGATTCGTGCCGGGATAAATCGGCGCGGGAGCGCCAATCACCGGAGCGCCCATCGCAGGCGCAGCGCCAGGCGCAGGATCGCCCGGATAATATGGCTGAGCCGTCCCCGGCGCAAGCACGCGCGTCGCCGGCGGGGGCACCCGATCGGGCGTGAGAAACGGATTCGTGTACTGGCCGGTCGTCGAATTCTTGCAACCGACCGCAAGCAGAACGACCAGCAAACAAGCAACGCGCCACATCGGCAGCATCCTTTCTGCCAGAACAAACATCGGCAAGCGCCGCGAATGATAGCGAACCCCGCCAGGGCGTCCAGGCCGATCCTTTAGCCCCCGGTTCTTCAAACCGGGGGCCAAACGAAGTTTCGAATTTCAACCAACCGCTAGCACCGCCGCTTGCGGCTTAGCGCGTCGCAATCGCCGCCGCCCCACGGTTGAAGTACGGATTCAAAATCACCCGCGGCGCCACAGACGTCGTCCGATCCGCCGGCGCCGAAGCCGCCGGCTCGCTGGCCCCAGCGGTCGCGGCCGACCCGGAGAAATACGGATTCACAATCGACAGCGGCACGGCTTCCTCGACCACCTCGGGCGTCATCACGCCCGGCGGGTAAGCAAACGGGCTATAGCCGTACGTCCGCGGCACGGGCACGCTGTAGTACACCGGCGGGAACGCGGCAAAGTGCGGCACGTTTTCCGCAAGCACGCCGTACAGCCGCCCGACGTCCCACGCCCCAAAGCCGTAGCCGCCCGCACAGCCGCCCATGCCGTATTGCGCCTGGGCGCGACCCGCGAAACCGGCGGACGCCGCCGCCGCGAAAACCGCCACCAGCAAAGTTCGTCGAACGTTCATGTGATGTCGTCCTAAGTGGAATCGGTGACGAGCAGAGTTTGCCCTCACTTTCCACGCTAATCACGGATTCCCAGAATCGCAACAAATCTCCGTGGTTCGGCCGTCCAACGCGAGAAATGGCCGGTGAGAATGAGGTTCTAGGGCGCTCAACGGCGGGCGCCCGCCCGCTAAACTAACCGTTATGCCGACGCCGCGTAGCCCTTCTCGAATGTCCCCACCCGACCTCACGAACTCGCTCCGGCGGCGAGCCCATGACCTCGGTTTCTCGCTGGTGGGCGCCTGCCCGGCGGTCGAGCCGCCAGGCGCCGAGCGGCTCGACGAGTGGCTCGCTCGCGGCTACGCCGGCGACATGCACTACATCGCTGAACGCCGTGAGGCCTATGCCGATCCGCGCCATGTCCTCGACGGCGTGCGTAGCATCCTCATGCTGGGCCTGCCATACGCGGCGGAGAGTTCAGCGCCGCAGGGGTCTGCCGCGACCGTCGCGGCGGGGCAGGGCAAGGTGGCACGTTACGCCTGGGGCGCCGCCGATTACCACGACGTCATCCGCGAGCGGCTCCACGACTTGGCCGACTACCTCCGCGAACTCGCCCCCGGCGCCGCGACGCGCGGCGTCGTCGACACCGCGCCGCTGCTCGAGCGAGAATTCGCGCAGCTCGCGGGCCTCGGGTGGGTCGGCAAGAACACGCTGCTGCTCAACCGCGACGCGGGGAGCTACTTTTTTCTCGCCGCACTGCTGACCGATGAGGAGCTCGAGTATGACGCGCCGCACGCCGCGGACCACTGCGGCACGTGCACCGCGTGCCTCACGGCCTGCCCCACGCAAGCCTTCCCCGAGCCGTACGTGCTCGACGCCTCGCGATGCATCAGCTACCTCACGATTGAACACAAGGGAAACATCCCCGAAGAGCTCCGCCCCGGCATCGGCGACTGGCTCTTCGGCTGCGACATCTGCCAAGAAGTCTGCCCCTGGAACGCCCGCGCCCAAAAAAAGGTGCCAGAAACCTTTTCTGACGTCGAGGCCGCCTCGGCCTCCGTTATCCCCCTTCCTCGAAGGGAGGGGCTAGGGGAGGGATTCCCGACGGTTGCAATCACTCACGGCCCCGACGCCAGCGCTCATGTAAGAATTCCTTCCCCTACGCTTTCCTCCTCCCCGCCTGAAGTCGACTCCGCCCTCGACCTCGCGTCCCTCTTCACCCTCACCGAAGCCGACTTCCGAGCACGTTTCCGCCACACGCCCCTCTGGCGCCCCCATCGCCACGGACTGCTTCGCAACGCCGCCATCGTGCTCGGTAACCAGCGCTGCGCCGCCGCCGTTCCCGCTCTCGCGAAGGGCTTAACCGACGCCGAGCCGCTGGTTCGCAACGCCTGTGCCTGGGCCCTCGGCAAGGTCGACTCGCCCGACGCCCGCGCCGCACTCGCGGATTATTCGGCCACTGGCGGGAGTCGGTCGGTCTGAAAGCCCTGCAATCCGCGCGATCGCTACAGCCTGCTCGCTCAAGGTCGCCGCCCCAGCGCCCAGTAGCAGCCTAGTCTTTTACAGGTTGACCCGCCGATCGAATGGCGCGTTCTCGACCCGAATGACGCCATTTCGCTTCGGCCGTCCTCACCGGAAGCCTGCCATCCGTCCCGTTCATCCCCACATCGTCGCGCGCTTGTTTGCTGCGATCGCCATCGCGGTCGCGTGCGCGGTGCTGGTCGGCTGGAACGCCGAGGTCGCGTGGCTGAAGAGCGTGATTCCCGGCTACATCGCCATGAACCCGCTCACGGCGTTGTGCTTCATCCTGGCGGCGACCTGCCTGTACGCAACAAGCCACCCTCGCGGCGCCAGCCCTCTCGGTTTTAACAAAGTCGCCGGCGCCTCGATTGCCGTCGTCGGCGCCTACCGCCTTGCCGCCGACGCCCTCGGGTTCGCGTTCCGCATCGACCGCGTGCTCTTCGCCGACACGCTCGGCACGAATCGCATGGCGCCCAACACGGCGCTCTGCTTCCTGCTGCTCGGCCTCGCGTTGCTGACGCTCGATTACGTCACTCGCCGCGGCCGTTGGCCCGCCCAAGTGTTCGCCCTGCTCGTCGCCACGATCTCGCTCGTGTCGCTGGTGGGCTACGCGTACGGCGTCGTCTCGCTATACCACATCGCGTACATCCCCATGGCGCTGCACACCGCCGCCGTGTTTCAAATTCTTTCGATCGGCGTGCT
>JANOIK010000157.1:0-1927 GCA_031407585.1 Planctomycetota bacterium
CGAAACGGGCCTGCTGGTCCCGCCCGCCGAGTCGGCTCCAATCGCCGAGGCGCTGCTCACGCTCCTAGAAAACCGCGACGCCGCCGCCCGCATGGGACAGGCCGGTCACGACCGCGCCCGCGACATCTTCAACTGGGCCAAGTACGCCGCCACGCTCGAAGGCGTGTACGACCGGGTCATAAATTAGCCCCCGGTTCTTTCAAACCGGGGGCTCTCCAAATCTTTCGGCGCGCGCCGCGACGGAGAGCATTCCCTGCTCTCCGTCTTAGGCGCGTCGCGACACTCTCTACTCACTTCACGCCAAGCCGCGGCGAGTCTTACGCCCCGCGGCCGTCAGGCCCATCGCGGCCATCGCGACGAGTGCCATCGAAGTTGGCTCCGGCACGCCCTTGATCGCAGGCGTTACCGCGGCAACCGCCGGTCCGCCGTTGCCAAGGTTCTGCTGCCACTTCAGGATGTCGTCGCCGGTCATCGGCCGGCCGCCCAGCTCGCCGCTGCGACCGACCGCAGCAAACCGCGTCCGCCAGAACGCCAGGTCGTCGGCATTCACCATCGAGTCGCCGTTGAAGTCGCCGGGCGTCGGTTCAAAGTTCGACAGCACGATCTGGCTCGGGCTGAACAAGCTGCCGTTGCCGTAATTCACCTGGAACGAACCGCCGCCGGCGAGCGTCGCCAGCCGCTGGCCGTTGGCCACGTTGCTGAAGGCGCCCACAAGGCCGGACAGCGCGTCGAGAATCGTAAAGGTCTGCCCCGGCGCCGGTTGAAACGCATTCCGCAGGCTCAGCTCCAGCGAGCCCGCCAGATTCGCGGCGCCCTCGAGCGACACGAAGTCGAACAGCGTCGACTGCGTGGCGCCGCCGATGTCGAACGCCATCGACGCCCCAGCCAGCTGCGTGTAGTTGCCGTTCACCGTCGTGCGGCCGATCGGCGTCCCGGGCGCCAGCTTGCCGCCCTGGTTCACCACGCTGCCGCCGATGAATTCGGTGTGCAGCGTGCCGCCCACCCAGTCCACCGCCCCCAGGAAGTTGCCCGACAGCACCAGCGGCGAGCCAATCGACTTCGCCGTCAACTCGCCGCCGTTGAGCTTGAGCCGCCCGTTCTGGTTCAGCTCGATGCCCTTGGTAATGGTCACCTTGGCGCCGGGATTCACCATCAGCGACGTCGGCTGCGTCGTAAAACCGCTCTCGGGCAGGCCGATGATCAGCGGGCTGGTCGTGATGTTCATCGTCGAGCCGGCGCCGCCCACGAGCACCTCGCCGAGCCCCGTGTTGAGGCCGCGAATCTGCATCCGCCCCGCGGTCAGGCTGGCCCCGTTCGTCACGGCGAGCGAACCGCGACCGGTCGTGCCGACGTACACCGTGCCAGGCGTGGTGAATTGCGACCCAGCGCCGGTCACCGACACAAAGCCACTCGTGCCCGTGCCGCCGCCGACCTCGATGTTGGCGCCGTTGGTCGACACCAGCCGACCGCCGTTGGTAATCGTAAGATCGCCGTCGCCGGAGTTGCCCACCCGCAGGTTGGTGTTGTTGGTCCAGGTCGAACCAGCGCCGGTGACGAGCGCCGTGCCGCGACCGCCAGAAAACGTGCCGAGGATCGCGTTGTCGGTGCCGCCGTTGCCGTTGGTCACCAGGCTGCCGCCGGCCTGAATGGTGAGCGAGCCCGCACCCTTCTCGCCGATCCACAACTCGTTGTCGCTGGTCCACGTCGAACCAGCGCCGCTAATGGTGATGGCGCCCGACGCCCCCGCGTTATGGCCCAAAGACGTGCGGCTGTTGTAGCCCGACACGTTCACTTTGCCGCCGTTCGTGAGATTCACGGCGCCCGTGCCGCGATTGCCCACGATCAACTGCGACTGAAAACCCTCGGACCCCGTCACGTTGAACGCTCCGAACGCCACATTCAGCGTGCCCGTGGCGCCAGCGTCCTC
>JANOIK010000190.1:0-7250 GCA_031407585.1 Planctomycetota bacterium
GACTGGGCCAGCTTCTGGAACGCTTCGACTCCAACGAGTGCCGAAACTACTTTCGACATTGTGGATATTCGGCACACTAACTAGAAAAACGCTCTAGCCGCGACGCGGAGCCTGTCCGCAGGCGCAGCGAAGCGCGTTCGCGCAAACCCGCCACTCCGCAGGCGCAGCGAAGCGCGTTCGCGCAAACCCGCCACCGCGCTCCGCTACGGAGGACCTCCGCGTCGCGGCTAAACATTTTTTTGAATCCGCGTAAATTCGCCCAATCCGCGTTCCTCCGCGGCCCATTCCCACCCCTTGACAAACGAGTCTCGATCGTGTACACTAGTACACAGTTCCTCGGCGCCTCGACGTCCTTGAGAAACCCACCCGCCCAGGGCTGAGCGCTCCTGCGGACACAATGCCGCCCAAAGCGGGCACAATAACCCCCAAAGCGGACAGTATGAGGCCCAAAGCGGACAATTGCCAGAACGCCCGCCGCAAAGAAACCCCAAGAAAACCAGCCCCGGTCAGCTCAGACGAGCCGATTCTGTCCAAGAAAACAAAAGATTCTGTCCGCCCCCGCGACGCCAAGAACCCCGTCGGAACCTAAGGGCTTCCTCCCTGCTCCCTGCTCCAAGCCCAACAAGCCACGGAGAAGAAACGTGCCCGCAAACAATAATCCCGCCGATCCCCACGAGATCGTCAGCTCCCGGCAGTTCGAAACGCCGCGCGAGGTCGTGTTCGCCGCGATGGCCGACCCGCAGCGGTTCGCCCGTTGGTGGGGTCCCGAAGGATTCACGACGACCGTCCACGAGTTCGACCTCCGCCCCGGC
The DNA here is from genome assembly GCA_031407585.1 of Planctomycetota bacterium. Taxonomy (GTDB): domain Bacteria; phylum Planctomycetota; class Planctomycetia; order Pirellulales; family Lacipirellulaceae; genus Lacipirellula. The sequence goes on from JANOIK010000190.1 coordinate 813, forward strand.
GCCATCCTGAAGTACACGATGCACGGCCCCGATGGCGCCGACTACCGCAACGAGAGCCGCGTCGTCGAGGCCACGCCGCCGGAGCGCATCGTGCTCGACCACCTCGAGCCGATGCACCGCTTCCGCATGACCCAGCAGTTCAGCGAGGTCGCGGGCAAGACGACGCTTACGTGGTCCATGCGGTTCGAGTCGGCCGAAGAGTGTGGCCGCGTCCGCGAGTTCATCATCCCCGCGAACGAGCAGAACTTCGACCGCCTCGCCGCGGAGTTGGCCGGATCGAGGTGACCATGCGTACGACAATTTCCACCGCCGAGGACGAAGCGCGAGCCGCGGTTGACGCCGTCTACCGCACGGAGTCGCGCCGCGTGTTCGCGACGCTCATCCGGCTGCTGGGCGACTTCGACCTCGCCGAGGAGGCGCTGCACGACGCCTTCGCCTCCGCCGTGGTCCAGTGGCCCCGCGACGGCGTGCCCGCCAACCCGCGGGCGTGGCTGGTGTCGGCGGGTCGCTTCAAGGCGATTGACGCGATGCGCCGCCGCGCTCGGTTCGACGCCTCGCTCGGCGAGCTGGCCGAACGGATCGACGAGCGCGCGAGCGCAAGCCCTGCCATCGACAGCGAGGGCGTCGAAGACGACCGCCTGCGGCTGATCTTCACGTGCTGCCACCCGGCGATCAGCCCCGAGGCGCAGGTCGCGCTCACGCTCCGCGAGGCGTGCGGGCTCACCACCGAAGCAATCGCCAGCGCCTTCCTCATGGCCCCGCCGACGCTCGCCCAGCGCATCGTCCGCGCGAAGTCCAAGATCAAGAGCGCTGGCATCCCCTTTCAAGTGCCGTCACGCGACGACCTGCCCGATCGCATCGACGCCGTGCTGCAGGTCATCTACCTGGTGTTCAACGAAGGCTACGCCGCGTCGTCCGGCAAGTCGCTCACGCGGCCGGACCTGTCCGCCGAGGCGATCCGCCTGGGCCGCCTGCTCGCGGAGTTGCTGCCCGAGCCCGAGGTCCTGGGCCTTGTGGCGCTCATGCTGCTGCAGGAGTCGCGCCGCGCGGCGCGCACTTCGCCCGAGGGCGAGATCATCTTGCTGGACGACCAGGATCGCACGCTGTGGAACCAAGTGCAGATCGCCGAAGGTAAGGCGCTGGTCGCGCGGGCGTTCGAGTCGGGCAGCATCGGCGCCTACACGCTGCAGGCAGCCATCTCGGCCGTGCACGCCGACGCGACGACTCCGGCAGCGACCGACTGGGCGCAAATCGTCGCGCTGTACGACCTACTCACCCGAGCCGCGCCGTCACCGGTGGTCGAGCTGAACCGCGCGGTGGCCGTCGCCATGCGAAACGGGCCCGCGGCGGGGCTCGCGCTGGTCGACGCGATCCTCGCCCGCGGCGAGCTGGGCGATTACCACCTCGCCCACGCGGCCCGGGGCGATCTGTGCCGCCGGCTCAACCGCACGGCCGACGCCCGCGACGCCTACCGTCAGGCCCTGGCACTGGCCAAGATGGAGCCCGAACGCCGGTTCTTAGAGCGGAGGCTCGCGGCACTGGCCTAGAAAAAAATCGGCGGGCGGTTGTCGAAACCCACCTCCGCCCGGCGACTATTACATGTCAGCCGCCTCGCGAGGCGAACGAAAGCCAAGCAACTCACAAAAAATAGGGGTCACCGTCATGAGATTCATGGTCATGGTCAAAGCCACCAAGGACTCCGAAGCAGGCGTAATGCCCAGCGAGCAACTGCTCACCGATATGGGTAAGTTCAACGAAGAGCTGGTCGCCGCCGGCATCATGCTCGCCGGCGATGGGCTGCATCCCAGCTCCAAGGGCGCCCGGGTGCGGTTCTCCGGCGCCAAGCGCACCGTGATCGACGGCCCGTTCGCGGAGACCAAGGAGCTGGTCGCCGGCTTCTGGATGTGGCAGTGCAAGTCGCTGGCCGAGGCCATCGAATGGGTCAAGCGTTGCCCCAATCCCATGGCCGAAGAAAGCGACATCGAAATTCGCCAGGTGTTCGAAGCGGCGGACTTCGGCGCGGAGTACACGCCCGAGTTGCGCGAGCAGGAAGATCGGTTGCGGGCGGAGATGGCTGCGAAACAATAGAATTCTTGCAAGAAGGGGGAGAAGATTTTGGCCGCGAATTTCGCGAATGTTCGCGAATCAGGAAATTACGAATCCAGATCACGTCGATTCTCTTAGTTTTCAATTCGCGAAGATTCGCGTAATTCGCGGTAAAAATCTCCCCTCCGAAATGAACGGGGTAGTCGCATGAAATACCTCTGCCTGATTGCCGCCGAGAAGGTGATGGAGCAGATGACTCCCGAGGCTGCGGCGCAGCATTTCGAGGAGTACCGCGTGTTCATCGAAGACCTGCGTGAGAGCGGGCACTACCTCGGGTGCAATCGCCTCATGCCGCCCGCGGCCGCGACGACGGTTCGCGTGCGCAACGGCCAGACGCTGGTCACCGACGGGCCGTTCGTGGAGACCAAGGAACAGTTCGGCGGCTATTTCCTGATCGAAGCGACGGATCTCAACGAAGCGATCCAGATCGCGTCGCGAATTCCCGGCGCCCGGCTTGGCTGCGTCGAGGTGCGACCGGTTGCCGACGACGAGCCCACGCGGAAAATGATGGGCAGCGCCGAATAACCAATTCCAGCGAGATTCATTCGAGGACTCCATGAAATACATGCTGCTGATCTACGCCGCCGAAAACGCCTGGACCGACGCCGAACGCGAGAGCTGCTACGCCGAGAGCGCGCAGCTCGCCCGCGATCTCCACGAGAGCGGTCAGTACGTCTCAGCCAATCCGCTTCACAGCGTGGGAACCGCCACCAGCCTTCGCATCCGCGAGGGCAAGCGCCTGGTCACCGACGGCCCGTTCGCCGAGACGCGCGAGCAGCTCGGCGGCTACTTCCTGGTCGAGGCGGCCGATCTCGACGAAGCAATCGCGATCGCGGGGCGCATCCCCGGCGCCCGCAAGGGGACGGTTGAGATTCGACCAGTACTGGAGATCGGCGGGCTGCCTGTAGCCACAGCCCCCACGCAGGCACACCGGCCCATTGGGATCAAGTAAGAGGGGATTCACCACAGAGGACCCTCTCTGTGTCCTCGGTGCCCTCTGTGGTTAAATCCGACATTTCTTGTATTAACTACTCAGCCATTGGAAGAGGTTCTCAAGCCATGACCATCGAACTCTATCTCTACTTCGGCGGGCGTTGCGAAGAGGCGCTCAATTTCTACCGCGAGGCCATCGGCGCCGAGGTGCTGTTTCAGATGCGCTTCGATGAAAGCCCTGAACCCTGTGGACCGGAAATGACGCCGGAGTTTGAGAAGAAGATCATGCACGCCACGTTCAAGGTGGGCGACTCGACGCTGATGGCGTCCGACGGGCGCCCCGGCGGCGGCGAAGCGAAATTCGACGGCATCAGCCTGACGCTCAACGCAAACAACGACGGCGACGCCAAGCGCTACTTCGAAGCTCTTAGCCAGGGCGGCGGCGTACAGCACATGCCGCTTACGATGACGTTTTTCGCGTCGAGCTTCGGCATGCTCGCCGACAAGTTCGGCGTGATGTGGATGGTGCTGTGCGCGCTGCCGATGGAACCCAAGTAAGTGTTCACGACCTAAGATTCCCGAGTTTCTTGCCATGCTGTATTACATTCTCGGCGGCATGCTCGCCTTGATTGCCGTGATCGCAATCGTCGTTGCTCGGAAGCCGGGTGCCTTCCGCATCGAGCGTGCGGCGACGTTCAATGCGCCACCCGCGGCGGTGTTCGCGCAGCTCAACGACTTTCATTACTGGCGCGCGTGGTCGCCGTGGGAACGGATGGATCCCGAGCTCAATCGCACGTATGAGGGTGCGCCCGAGGGCGTCGGCGCCGTCTACAGTTGGGCTGGCAACAAGCAAGTCGGCGAGGGGCGGATGACGATCCTAGAAAGCCGGCCCAACGAGTTGGTCCGCATCAAGCTCGAGTTTTTCAAGCCGTTCACGGCCACGAACGTCGCCGAGTTCACGCTGCAGCCCAAGGGTCAGCAGACGACGCTCACGTGGGCGATGGCCGGCACGCGCAGCTGCTGCATGAAAGCCATGTGCATGGTCATGGACATGGACAAGATGGTCGGCGGCGACTTCGAGAAGGGCCTGGCGAATATGAAGTCGGTGGTGGAAGTGAAATAAACTTCCTCTGGCTCCCTCCCCTCGGCGGGGTGGGCGGGGGTGGGCGGGGGAGGGGGGAGGAAGCTGGTACACGCCGGACCCAACTGCAGAAACAGCGTGTACCCACTTCATCACCCCTCCCCTCAAGGGGAAGGAAAGGATAAGAATCAGGAATCGTCGAGCTCCTCGCTCCGCGGCAGCTCGGCCGGACTTCCGACGTTGAACAACCGATTGAAACGCTCGGTGGTGTGGTAGCGTGCCGCGCGCGATCCGGTCGTCGGCCGCTCGACGCCCACGAGTTGGCGTCGCACGAGCTGTGCGAGGATCGCGTAGCTCTGCGAGCCGCGGAGCTTGTTGACTTCCTCGCCAGTAACGGGTTGTCGGTACGCGACGACCGAGAGCACCTCGAGCGCTGGCGGCGTGAGCTTGGCCGCTCGCTGCTCGCCGCGCATCCGCATCCGCACGCCGGCGAGGTCCTCGCGAAGCTGCATGCGATGTCCGGCGGCGTCGGTGACGATTTCGTAGGCCGCGCCGTCGCGTCGATAGGCGTCGTTAAGCTCGGCGATCAGTGCGTCGACGTCGGCCGGTGAGACGTTGCGGATGTGGGCGGAGATCTCCGTGCTTGCGATCGGCCGACCGTCGGAGGCGCCGACGAACACGAGTCCTTCGACGATCATCCGCGGCGTGACGGGGACGGCGTCGGCCGTGGGATCGGGCAGTTCGTCGTCCGCTGCGACCGCAATCTGCGGTCGATCGGAGGCCTTGGCCGGCGCAGTCGTCGTGCCCATGAGCCGGGCGAATGCGCTCGACAGCCGTTCGAGTGAGAAGCGATTCGCTGCGGGCGCCGGCTCGGGCGTGGAGGGGGATTCGCTCATCGGGGCGAATCATAGGAGCTTACAGCGCCGTATACGTAGGCCGGTTTCTGCGAAACCGGGTTGCAATTTTCGGAGAAAATTGCCTACGTCGTTACGCCAGCGTTGCTAGCGGCGTGAGCAGCGCATCGCGATGCTCCGCCACGAGCGTGCGGGCGGCGGGCAGGATCGTTGTGAATCGCGACGGAAGCTCCGGCAGTCGCACGCGGCGCATCACCTGGTTGAGCCGAAAGGTGAGCCGTTCGTCGTCGGCGTAGTCGTAGAGGAACCGCAATTCGCAGAAGCGATCGATGATGGCGGCAAGCTGCGAAGCGTCGACGTCGACCATCGTCCCGATGTTCGCAGCAACCTGCTTCGCGTCCACCGCCGCGAGGGCGGCGTAGTAGCGGTCGAGCACGGCGGGCTCGGCAGAGTGGATCGTCGCGTCGAGCAGCAGTTCCAGCAGAATGTGGCCCAAGAAGCTGGGCCGCATGCCGTCGTCGTCGCCCGTGGCATGCCGCACGCGACGGGCCAGCTCGAGCGACACGACGCCGAAGGCGCAGGATTGATGGAACCAGTCGTCGTCGGCATGGTGGCGGACGACGCCGCGCGCGATCGCCGCCGTGGTCGCATCGGCATGGTCGACCCACGGGCGCGCGTGCCGCGACCGGCATCGCAGTCGCGGCCGTGACAGGCCGAGCCAATCGGGCACGGCGGCGCCGGCGACCTGGTAGGGGTCGTCGAGGCACTCAAGCGAGTGGGCCAGGTAGTTCATAGAGCTAGCATTGCCGCTGGCGGCCGCGGGTCAATGGGCTCGCCTTGGGTGGCACGCCCTAAGGTCTTCCGCAGGGCGTGCCACTCGGAGCGGTGCCCTCGACAAACCACGACCAAACCAGTTACATACCCGCCCCACCCAACCCTCGCAATCTGACACTTGGTGAGACGATCGTGACGACGCTTTCCTCGCTGCTGCTTGTTGTTCTGTCCTTGCAAATCGGACCGGCGCCCGACGCGACGGTTCCGGCCTACGGCGCGACGGAAGTTCCCGCCGCAATTCCTGCGAACGCCGCGCCCGATGCCGTCGCCGCGGAGCGGCCGTTGATCCGGGACAAGGGCTCTGTGACGCTCAAGGAGTGGGAGAGCGATGTTCGCAATGCCTTCACTTCGCTGCACATCACCGCGCTCGACACCGATGCCTGGTTCTACGTCGCCGAGTACTTCGGGCTCCGCGCGATGTTGGTGCTCGTGCTCATGTCCATTGCGTGGACCGCGTCGGGATGGTCGTCGTCGGCCGTGCGCGTCGCCCTACTGCGCGTGAAGTTCGACGAGACGCTGTCGATCTTCCTGTCGAAGCTCGTGCGGTGGGGGATCTTGCTGCTGGTTGGCATGACGTGCCTCAACTCGTTCGGCATTCAGACCACGGGGTTTGCCGCTGTGATCGGCGCC
>JANOIK010000195.1:0-3187 GCA_031407585.1 Planctomycetota bacterium
ATGCCGCCGGCGCTCGCGCAGACTCTGTCTCGCGGCAAGAGAGCCGCCGCGAGGAACTCTTCGTTACGCACTCCGACGACGCCGCAGGCGGACAATCGCCATCGCCGACAGAACCAGCACGCTCGTCGACGGCTCGGGCACCGTGAACTGCATGTCCTGGGCGCCGCGAGCGATGGCGCTGATGCGGACTTCGTCGATCGAACCCCGGAAGCCTTCGGTGTTGCCATTGAAGTCGCGCAGCTCGTTGCCGAGGGCAAAGTCCGTGTCCTGCTGCCGCAGCCAACCGTTCATGTTTCCGCTGTTGATCAAGTTGGCCGTCGTGCGGGCTGCATCAAGCTTGGTCCAGTACAGCTTCATGCTGGCCGCGTCCGAGAGGTTGCCGTTGTAGGTCACGGCGACATGAAACCACGCGTCCTGGGCGATGGCGTCCGGCCCAGTCGTGGGGATCGTGCCGTCGAGAGCGAAGTTGGCGGTGCTTCCGCCAACCCCGCCGAAACCGCTGACCTTTTGGAATCGCAGGATCCACGGCGTTGCACCGGTCGCGTTGGCTTCCAAGCGGAACTGCCACGAGCGATCGGAGCTGTCACCCGCGTCGCCTTCGCCCGCGATGATCTCCTGGGGATGGTTGACGCCTGTCGCCGGATTGAATCCGATTTTGATCAGCGCTTCCATCGTGAAAGAGTGGAGCGTGGGGTGGTCGAACGTATGATCTGCGTTGTCCGTCGTGCCGTTGGCGGGCGTCAGCGCCGAAAGCCCGGCGTTCTGCGGAGTGCCGCTGAGGTTGTTGAGCGCGGTCCCAAAACCCGCCGCCCCTGCGCCCCCAAGAGCAGCCCCGCCGAACAAGGCGTTCAAAGGCTGATTCGCGTCCGGCTTAGTGGTGAACGTGCCTGCGTAGTTGTAGTGGGCGGCATCGGCGGCGGGAGTCCCCGAATCGTCGAGGTGCCACAAGTGCAGCGTATTAGCGTCGACGGAGTAGGGGCCAACGAGGGCCGCCTGCGCGTCGGCGCCGCTAAGGCAGAGCGCCGCAGCGCTCAGGATGGCGGCGGAACACTTCCACCGCGTGAGGAACGTCTTCATTAGTCAGAGCCTCCAAAGTTGAAAAGAAACCATTAGCAGAACACATAGACGCGATGGCGATTCCTTACCTGATCGCGTCACGATTTCCTCGAATGGCCGCACTCTCCAGGCGACCGAACTGCATGCCGTTTGTTCTTGCTGCCCCGGCCGCGGACGATGCCACGGCCGCGCCGTCAATTAGCCGACCGTATGCCTGCCACTCCACGCGGAGCGACATGGGGTTCGGGTCATGCTTCATGTCTTCGAGCTGGTACACGCCGTTCCACACGTCGATTTCGATCTTGTTCACGCCCGGCACGAAGCCGCGCTCGATCTCGATCAACCGGAACCGGTTGCGGGTGAACGATTGGCCAAATTCGTTGTCGTCCCACGGCTTCATTGGAACCGGCTCGCCGTTGATGCGGATGGCCCGCACGCCGTTGTCGGCCAGCACCTGGGCGGCGATCATCACCGTGGCGAGATCGAAGCCCGTGAGGTCGACCTGCGTTTCGAACGTGAACAGGGACTTCGGGAGGGCGCCGGGGCGCAGGTCCTTGGCGACGGAAATCCACTGCGAGCGGTCCGCCTCGTTCGGGGCGTAGCGCTCGTCGGAGACGCTCACCACGCCGAACTGCGGGCCGTGATAGTCGGCGCCCACCGGACCGGCGGCGATGCGCCAGTGTGGGTCTTCGTCGCCCTCGGACAGGTTGACGCCCGTGTTGAACATCTCGATGGGCTTGAACGGGCGGAAGCTTTCCGCGGAGTTCGGGAAGCGATCCTGCTCGGCGTCCATGCGGGTGGCGCCGCTGCCGCCGTTGTCGACGCGCAGGGCCTCGCCCTCGGAGAGCAGCACGCTGCGCCGGCCGTCGACCGTAGTTTCCAGCGGCTGCACGCGAATCTGGCCCTGCAGCACATGGGCCTCGGCGTCCTCGGTCGACGCCGCGATGGCGAAGCGGGTGCCGAGGTCGATCACCCGCATCGTGTCGGTGTCGACGGTGAACCCCGTCCCCCACTTGGCGACCTGAGCGGTCATGACGCCGCGCATCAGCCGCACGTGCTTGGCGGTGACGAACCGGAGAACGCCCGGGGATTTCAGCACAAAGTCGGCGCCCGAGGACATGCTCACATGGGCTTCGCCTTCGAGCAGCGTGATCTCGTCGCCTTCCAAGAATGCGTCGCCGACCGATAGGTTGCGGCGTTCGAACACGGCGTCTGGCGCCAGGGTGAGGCTCGCGATGGGCTGCGGTTGGCGCTCGGCGGCCAGTGCGGTCGAGGCCGTCGTCGGACTGTCTTGCGAGAGGTCGGCCTTCGGCCAGGCGAGAACGATGCCGATGGTCGCGGCGACAGCTGCGAGGGCCGCCGCCCAGCGAGCCGAAATGCGCCGGGATCGAGGCGCCAGCGTGAGGTTTGCCAGGTTGGCGGCGGAATCGGCTTGCCCGGCGCGCACGGCCGCGGCCTGGGTGCGGGCGTGGAAAATGAGATCGGCGTCCAGCATCGAGCATTCCAGGAATGCGCGGCAAGCTTCGTCGTCGGCTTCGATGAGCCGATTGAGGCGCACTCGCTCGTCGTCGCTCAGCACGCCGTCGGCGGCCTTGAGCGAGAGCTCGCGAATGTCTTTTTGAACTTGCCTGCTGGACGCCATTAGCTTACTTCCTTGGTTAATCGCCGCTCGATGCAGGCGAGCAGTGACTTCCTGATTCGCGAGAGTGCCGTGTAGACGGCTCCGACGGTTCGTTGTTCGCCCTGGGCGATTTGCTCGATCGACCGATCCCCTTGATACCTCAGTTGCACCAGCCGCCGCTCCGCCGCGGGCAACCCCGCCACGCATTGCTCCAGGGCGTCACTTCGGGCCGTGCAGTCGGAGCTTTTCAACTCCGACTGAATCGCCGCCAGACGCGTGAACGCGACTTCGCTGAACAGCACTCGGCGGCGCGACTGCCGTCGGAGGAAGTTCAGCGCGGTGTAGTGGGCGACGGTCGTCGCCCAACTGCCAAAATCAGTCCCCGGCGTGTATTGGTCGTACTTTTCCCACAGCAGCAGCGCGGTCTGCTGGTACAGGTCCTCGGCGTCGGCCAGGTTCTGCACCAGCGCCAGCAAGTAGCCGAAGATGCGACTTCGACCCTCGCGTAGC
>JANOIK010000219.1:0-2735 GCA_031407585.1 Planctomycetota bacterium
CGACGATCCGCGTGGGCCGCAACCCGCGCTCCCTCGGCTTCACGCTGCTTGCGATCGGCCTGATCGTGCTGAGCATCATCCCGATGCTGAACGCCCCGCAGGACGTCGCCCAAGCGGTGCAGGAGATGATGAGTTTTTGAGGCCGAGTAAGGGAGTGAGTGGTGAGTGGTGGAAGGCGACCGTTTTCCCACCACTCACCACTCACTCCTTCGACTCCCCCGTCAAATGAAACACAATTCGAAACGCCTTGTACCCCGCGGCGAGCTTCTCGCCATAGATCTCGTTCAGCTCGTGCCGCAACGCCTCGGCCGTAGGAAAGCCGTCCGGCACCGCGTCGGCGTCCGTCAGGTCCGCGATCTGCACTTCGTCGACGCCGTCGATTCCCACATACCCGGCGCCCGGGATATAGCTGCGCTGCCCGGCGCGCATCTGCCGCCACTTCCAGAGCCGAATCGTCTGCGTCTTCTCACCGCTGCGAATCGCGGGAAGGAATTTTTTCTTGAACAGCAGCATGAACAGCGCCCGTACACGAAGCTGCCAGCTTCGATACCCTACTACGACTCGACGAAACCCACGGACGAAGCTGGCAGCTTCGTCCAGGGCATGGCCATCCTAATCGAGCGGCCGCGCCGGGGCGAGCAAGTCGTCCCAACCCGTATTGGCCAGCCAACTTGAGTCCCGCGGCCCGGTCGCGCGTCCCCCTTGCGTGGGTGGGGGGCAGTCTTATAATCCACGGATGGTTTTCGCCCCGTGGCGACCCCGACAAGGGGCGCCATGGGCTGGTCGAGCGAGTCGCCGTGGGGCCCAGGCGGCGCCTTTTGCCGGTTCGGGACGGCCGCGCAGGGCCGCCGATCGCGGGGAAACATGCGGGTGTAGCTCAGTTGGTAGAGCACGACGTTGCCAACGTCGTTGTCGTGGGTTCGAATCCCATCACCCGCTCTTGAAGTGCAACCTGTTTTTACAGCAAACATAGGGGCCCGCGCTTTCTCGACTTGAGGGCGGCGGGCCAATTTACTTTAGACACACGAAGTGAGTTAGGCGCAGCATGAGTGCCAAAGATTTGGAAGAGCCCGAGCTCGACGAAACAGCCGCCGCCGCTGAAGGCGACCAAGGCGACGCGGGCGACGCCGCCGAGGGCGAGCCGGAGCGTCTGACCCTCGATGTCAAAATCGACAGCCCCAGCGCCTGCGAACGGCACGTCACCGTCACCGTCTCGCGCGAGGACGTCGACCGCTATCTCGACGCGGCGTACAGCGAGATGATGTCGACCGCCGCCGTCCCCGGCTTCCGCGTGGGCCGGGCGCCTCGGAAGCTCGTGGAGACGCGCTTCAAAAGCGAGATCGGCGAGAAGATCAAGGGCTCGCTGCTCATGGACAGCCTCTCGCAAATCAGCGAGGACCAATCAGTCACCGCCATCAGCGAGCCGGAGCTGAAGCTCGACGCGATCGAAGTGCCTGACGAAGGCCCGATGGTGTTCGAGTTCGACATCGAGGTGCGCCCCGAGTTTGAGCTGCCGAAGTGGCGCGGCCTGAAAATCGACCGCCCGATGCGGGAGTTCTCCGACGCCGACGTCGACCAGCACCTGGAGCAGATGCTCGCCAGGTACGGCCAGTTGGTCCCCTACGAAGGGGCCGCGGGCGCCGGCGACTACGTCACCGCGAACATTCGCGTGACCAGCGCGGGTCAGACGATCGCCCAGGAAGAGGAGCGCGTGCTGCGACTGCGGCCGACGCTGAGCTTCCTCGACGGCCGATTGGAAAACTTTGGCGAGCTCATGAATGGAGCCGTCGCCGGCGACAAGCGGTCGGGCCAGGTGAGCCTCACGCAGGACGCGCCGAACGAGGAGCTCCGCGGCAAGAAGGTCGACGTCGAGTTCGAAGTCCTCGACGTCAAGAAGCTGAAGCTGCCCGAACTGACCGCCGATTTCCTGCAGGAAATGGGCGGGTTCGACTCGGAAGAGAAGATGCGCGAAGCCATCCGCGCGAACCTGCAGCGGCAGCTCGAGTACGAGCAGCAAAAGAAGGCCCGCCAGCAGATCACGGCCGAGCTGATCAAGAAGGCCGACTGGGAACTCCCGCCGGGCTTGCTCAAGCGACAAAGCGTCCGCGAGCTCGAGCGAGCGGTCATGGAGCTGCGCAGCGCAGGCTTCAGCGAAGCCGAGATTCGCGCTCGCCAGAACGAGCTGCGGCAGAACAGTGCGGGCTCGACGGCCCGAGCGCTCAAGGAACACTTCATCCTCGAGCGAATTGCCGAGGAGGAGAAGATCGACGCCGCCGAGGGCGATTTCGAGAAGGAAATCTTCCTCATGGCCATGCAAAGCGGCGAGTCGCCGCGGCGCGTGCGGGCCCAGATCGAGAAGCGCGGCCTGATGGACGTGCTGCAGAACCAGATCGTCGAGCGCAAGGTGCTCGAGCGGGTGCAGGGCGAGGCGAAGTTCAAGGATTTGCCCTACGAACCGTCGAAGGTCGAGGCTGAGGCGATTTCGATGGCTGCGGGCGGCGACGCCGGCGCCATTCCCGAAGCGGAGAACCCGGAGGAAGCGCCGGCCGCGGCGGAATAGCCGCTGCGGGACGCCGACTGCGCTTGCTGCGTATAATTTCCCTCCCGTCGGCGCGGGCAATCGGCCTCGAGTGCCTTTGCCTCGTCGAGCGGCTTAGCAGGACGCGTTATTACCGCGAACGAGTGAGGAGACCATGATCGAACGAACGTCCCAGAAGTTGCCGCACTTCGACCCG
>JANOIK010000225.1:0-12444 GCA_031407585.1 Planctomycetota bacterium
GCGACGCAGAAACTTCATGCTGGTCTGCGATTGGTCAAGCAGCTTGGAGGTCGTCACGCCCAACGGCGTTTCGTTCCAATTCTCAAGCAGCTTCTCCTGGTCGGCGTCGAGCGCTGGCATCGTGGCGATCGCCTGCCAGTACTGCAGCGCGGCGTTGTCGGACAGGGGCGGCAGTTCAAACGTCGCTTGCGCGCAGGCGTTCGCAGCGGCGAGCGTCGCCCAAAGTGCGAGTCCAAGTACCGCGAGTTGGGGGGCGATTTGTTGGAAAGGGCGTCGCATTAGAGAGCTCCTGAGGAGGTGTGAGAGTTCGCATCCCAAAACATGACGACGCCGACGCGCGAAATTTCGGCGTCCGGCACGGTGCGCGTCATGGAATGCCGATCGAGCGCGGCATCGAACGCCGCGGGCGACTGCATCATCGCGCGGCGGTATGTCAGCTCCGTTGGGGGCTCCACGAACTCTTGCGCGATCGCCGCGCCATCCAGCGCCCTGCCATGAAGTTGCATCGGGGCGCGCGGTCGCATCGCTCCCCAAACTCCCGCCGCAAGCAGCAGCGAAGCTGCCACGGCTTGCCAACTTCGTACACGCCGCTGCTTTGCGCGACGCTTCGTCGCGAGCGCCGCGGCTGCCACGTCGACCCGAGCCCGCGCCGGCTGCAGCGTCCTGAGCGCCCGCTCCAGCTCGCGCTCCTCGGGAGTGAACTCGTCGGGCGTTAGCTCGTCTTGGTTATTCATGGTTGGGTCTTGCATGGTTGCTCCAGCGCGCTGCGAAGCTGCCGCAGCGCGGTTTTGTAGCGATCGTGAACGGTCGACACGCCGAGGTCCGTGATCGCCGCGATATCGCCAAACGTGACGTCGCCCCAAATCCGCAGCACGACCACTTCGCGCAGCTCGGAGGGCAGCCGCTCGAGCCACGCTTCCGCGACGGCAGCGTCGATGAGCGACTCGGGGCACGAGTCGAACAACTCGCGCCGCTCGAGCGCCACGGTCTGCTCCCGGCGCCGGCGCCGCGTGGCGGAGCGCACCTGATCAATTGCCGCGTTGCGAACGGCGCGGTACATCCACGCGACCGGATTGTGGGGCGGGCGCCGCTGGCTGAGCAGCGCGATGAGCGCCTCCTGCACGGCGTCGTCCGCGCCCGCCGCATCGAGCCACTGCCGCGCGTACAGCCCGAGCGCGGCGGCCCGCTCGGCGACGATCTGCGTCAGTTGCTCGCCGAGTTTGGGAGTCATTCCATAAGTATGACGCCGCGGGGGGCGAGATTTTCGGCGCCGCGTGCCAAAATCCTTGTGGAAGCGGTCTCCGACCGCGATTTGGCGCTGCATTTCATTGCGAGTTGGGGAACCTAACGATTCCCCGAGAAACAACCGCATCCACGCGGAACTCTGAACTCCAGCGTCCGTGCGAAACCCCAGCGAGAGGCCCGTCGGGTGCGCCGGCAGGTCATCAGTCGCACCACGCCGCAAGCCAGCGAGATGCCGCTGGTGGGTTCAGGGATGTTTGGCGCAACGGCGCTCGAGCCGGCCGCGGCCATCGCGGCGTCGAGATTCCCTCGCCACAGCGCAATGTCGACGCCATCGACGATCCCGTCGTAGTTGAAGTCGCCGTCGCCGGGGCCGCTGGCATCGGTGCGGCCCAGGTTCCTCTGCCACTCCAAAAGGTCGTCGCCCCCCACGCGGCCGTCGCCGTCCGCGTCCGCGTTCACGATGCCATTGATACGCACGCCCACGACTTCCAGCGGCTCGAGCTGGAATGTCATCCGCCCCGTGATGGCGTCGACGGTCGGCAGGCTACGCCCCCCCAGCAACGACGTAATACTCGCGTCGCCCGCCGGCATGCCCGTGACCTCGGCCGTGACCGCGCTCGCCGAGGAGTTGACCAGCAGCAGGTACCGCCCATCGGCCGTGGCACGTTCGGTCCATGCCAGCGTGGGGATGGTCGTCGACTCAAACGTAACGGTCTGCGGCCCCGCCAGCACCGTGGCATGCAAATCGTCGCGCAACTCACCGTTCAATAAGATACTCGCCAGGTGCGCTTCCCCGTTGAGATCGTTCGACACCGTCGCGTACGCCGCCAACTGGTCGGTATACGTCGTGAGGTTCGGCCGGCAGTCGCATCCCGACCACACCTGCACGCCTTCGATGCCGCGCACCAAGCCCTGATAGACGTCGTGGCGAATGATCTGCCGAATCGCCTCGGCCTGCGAAACGCCGCCGAGCGACGCACGCAACGTTTGGATCTCGCCGGCGGGAAAGTCCTGCGAAAGCTGGAACGCCGCGACCGGCTTGGTCGCTGTCGCTTCGGCCGCCGTGAGAATGCGGCCGACGCCCTCGGCCATGCGCGCCCCGCGAGTTGCCAGCGGCACGTCGGCGGCGTACACGCCCATGAGCGTCCAATCGAGGCCCGTGCGGACGACGGTCGTCAGCTCCGCGGTCGAGCGGTGGTTGGGGTTGTACATCGTGACCGGCCGCCGCAGCGGATCGTACTGGTGCAACTCGTCGGCCACGATGCGCAGGTAGTTCATCTCGCCCGTTTTCCACGGGCGGAGCTCTTCCGGCAGGATGTACCACGCGGTGACGGCGGCGTTGGTCGCGGCGTCGCGCAGCGTGTAGTCGACGACCGATCGCACGTGGCTCCGCACGTCCTGCTCGCGGATCGTGGCCATGCTCGCGGGGCGAATCTCGTCGGCCGTGTTGTCGATCACCGCGGGGTGCTTCGCGATGTGCGCGACATAGCTGAGGCCGCGCGTCGCGGCTTCGCGAACGCGGGCATAGTACGCGGCGCCGTTGCCGGTCGGCTTGCCGTCGGCGTTGTAGTAAGGCCCCGCCGCGGTGAAGTGCCCCGCGGCGATCGTCGACATGCCGGCGCCGTACTCGTTGGCGAAGACCGAATACATGCTGAAGAACATGGGCGTCGCGGGCTGCGGCGCCGGCTTATGCAAGAAGGCCTCCGCGGCGAGGCTTCGTTGCGCGTGGGGTGCGAGCGCAGCGAAAACCAGCGCCAGCAAGAGCGCGCGGCAACGGCTCGAAGCAAGCGACGCGACGCCGCGCGGAGTGTCAATAAAAGGCATGAATTCCCCCTCCTCGACACTAATTGGAGCGACTCTCGGTGGCAATTTTTTCGGATCGCGGACTCGTGCGGGCGCCTGCCCGCCGGCACGCGAATCGGCTCAGGCGTTCCAATCGTTTCCGTATGTCCTCAGTGGTCCAACGGCCGGGCGTCGTTTAGACTGTCCGTCGGGCTCGATTCCCGAGCCTGGTGATGGAAATGCATCATTTCACGAGGCAAGAAAACCATGACGCGTAGAGATTTGGCGGTGGCCCTGGCTACGGCGCTGACGACGGCGAGCGTGGCCTGGGCGGCTCAATCGCCTTCAACGCCGAAGCTGCCTTCGAGCGTGTTCGATTGGACCAAGCTGGCCGTCGACCAAACGCCCGTCGGCGAGCGCCGCGCCGTGTTCGACTCGGCCTCGGCCAACATGGGCCAGGTCGAGTGCCACGTGACGACCGTCAAGGCGGGCCTCGCGCCGCACGATCCGCACAAGCACTTTGAAGAGGAGCTGATCATCGTCAAAGAGGGGACGCTTGAAGTCATGCAGAACGGCGAGACCGTGACCGTCGGGCCGGGCTCGGTGATCTTCGAAGCGTCGAACGACCTGCACGGCCTGAAGAACGTGGGCGACGGCCCCGCGACCTACTTCGTATTCAAGTGGCGCCCGCTGGGCACGACGGGAGAGTGACCCGATGTTTGCACGCCGAGTTTTCTTGATCGCCGGCATCTACGGCCTGCTGATCCTGCCGCCGCACTACTTTCTGGAGGATCGCATCGGCCTCGATACGCCGCCGGCGATCACGCACCCGGAGTTCTTCTACGGGTTCGTCGGCGTGGCGCTCGCGTGGCAGGTCGCGTTCCTGATCATCGCCCGCGACCCCGTGCGCTACCGCCTGATGATGATCCCGGGGATCCTGGAAAAAGTCGGCTTCGGCGCCGCGGCGCTCGTGCTCTACGCGCAGGGCCGCCTCGCGCCAACGATGCTCGCGGCGGGCATCGGCGACTTGGTGTTTGCGACGCTTTTCGCCGTGGCGTTTTGGAAAACACCGTCCAATGGCCAAGCTTGACGAGAGAGCGCTACGAGCAATACTGAAATAGCGATAAGAATAGCGAGCGACATCATGCCGGAGCTGAGCCGGTTTTTTGGGATCATCATTCGAATGTATATGGAAGCGGGCGTGCCGCACCACGACGCCCATTTTCACGCCTACTATCAGGATGAAGCTGCGGTTTACTCGCTCGAGCCGATTGATTTGATTGCTGGACGAATGCCGCGACGGCAACGCCGGCTGGTTGAAGCGTGGGCCGAGCTGCATCAGCAGGAATTGATCGACGACTGGAACCGACTGCAGTCAGGCGAGTTGCCGCTGCCGATTGACCCGTTGGATTAAGATTTATGGAAATCCACCCGATCTGTCGCGTCTCGTCATTTCAGGTCATGGGTCCGAGCGTGTTACGCGTGGGATTTGACGATGCCACTGAGCAGGTGATTGACTTTACCCCTGTGTTAGCGGGGGCGATGTTTGGGCCGCTTCGCGATCCTGCAATATTTCGTCAGGTCAGGCTCGACCCGGAAGTTCACACTTTGGTGTGGCCCAACGGCGCGGACTTTGACCCGGCGACGCTCCATGACTGGCCGCGCCATTTACCTGCCATGATCGAGCAGGCGCGAAAATGGGAACTCAATCTCGCGTAACGCGGCCCCGCGAACCGCTTGCGCCCTTGCCCTTGGGCTTAGGGCCGTGTGTCGGCGGCGTCGGCCGTGCCGTCCGATTGTCGGCCTTGCCGGTCATCTCGAACAGAAACCGGCTAGGTACAGTCTCGCGCGGCTTACCCCACTTGCGGCGGGACAGGGCCAGCGACAGCGTGAGCCGGTCCTGTGCTCGCGTGACGCCGACGTAACAGAGCCGACGTTCTTCGTCGATCGCCAAGTCGCCGGGCATTTCGAGCGTCCGTTTGTGCGGCAGAATGCCCTCCTCCATGCCCACCATGTAGACGTAGGGAAACTCCAGCCCCTTCGCGGAGTGCAGCGTCATCAGCGCG
Source organism: Planctomycetota bacterium (assembly GCA_031407585.1). Lineage (GTDB taxonomy): Bacteria > Planctomycetota > Planctomycetia > Pirellulales > Lacipirellulaceae > Lacipirellula. The sequence continues at coordinate 5,094 of JANOIK010000225.1, forward strand.
ATCGCGTTGCGCTCGAGCTCCTTCTCCTTGTCGTCGGCTTCGTCGCGATTGCCGAGGGCGACGTCGTCGAGAAAGCCGCGCAGCGCCGGCTCGCCGGCATTTGCCGCGTAGTTCGCCGCGGCGTTGACGAGCTCTTCGACGCTCGCCGTCCGGGCGTCGCGCTCGGTGGGGTCGGGATACAACCGCTCAAGCTCCTTGCGGTAGCCAGTGCGGTCGACGGTCGCGGTGAGGACCTTGTCGGCAGGGAGGCGGAAGGCCATCTCTTGGAGGTCGTGTATGAGCGTGACGAACTTGGCGAGCGCGGCATTGGCGGCAGAAGCTTCAACGAGCGAATCCCACAGGGGTTGGCCCCGTTCGACAGCCGCGGCGACGAGTTGCTTCGCGGTCGAGGCGCCGATGCCGCGCGGCGGATTGTTGAGGATCCGCAGCAGCGAGGGCTCGTCCGCGGGGCTGTCGAGCACCTTGAGGTACGCCAACAGGTCGCGCACCTCCTTGCGATCGAAGAACGACATGCCGCCGACCAGCACGTAGGGGAGCTTCGCGCGGCGCAGCTCGGTCTCGAACGCCCGCGGCTGCTCGTTCGTGCGGCAGAGGATGGCGAACTCGCCGGCGCGGGCGCCCGGCTGGGCAAGCGTCGTCACGATATCGGCGACCACCTGCTCGGCTTCCTGCGTCTCGTCCTGTAGCTGCAAGATGCGCGGCCGCGGCCCTTCGCCGCGCGCCGGCCGGAGCACTTTGTCGTGCCGCTTGCGGTTAAACGCGATGAGCGTGTTGGCGAACGTCAGGATGGCGCCGGCGGAGCGGTAGTTGTCCTCGAGGCGGACGATCTTTGCGTCAGGCCAGTCGTCCTTGAACCGCAGGATGTGCGTCACCTCGGCGCCGCGCCAGCCGTAGATCGATTGGTCGTCGTCGCCTACGACGCACAGGTTGCGGTGGCCCATGGCGAGGAACTTGACTATGCGGTACTGGCTGCCGTTGGTGTCTTGATACTCGTCGACCAGCACATGGTCGAACCGCGTGGCCTCTTTGCGGCGAACGGCCGGGAAATCGGTGAGCAGGCGCTCGACGCACAACAGCAGGTCGTCGAAGTCGACCATGCCGCGGGCCTTGAGCGCGTTCTGGTAGCGCTTGAACGCGGCTGCGGCGAGGTGCTCGCGATCGCTCTCGGCGATCGATGCGGCGGCGGTGTGCGTGATCGAACGGCTCTTCCAGCCGCTGATGATCGCCAGCAGATCGCCGGGGCGCAACGTCTCGTCGGGGACGCGAATCTCTCGCAACGCCGCGCGGGCGAGCGACTCTTGGTCGCCGCGGTCGCAGATCGCGAACTGCTCTGGGTAGCCCAGCCGCGTGATATGGCGGCGCAGGATCTTGACGCACAACGCGTGGAAGGTGGAAATCTGCGGCCGCGCCGGCGGCTTGGCGCCGCGGCGTGCTCGAGCCGGTTTCCCGCCGGACTTGCTTGGGGACAGCAGCGCGAGCGCCCGCTCCTGCATTTCGCCGGCAGCCTTGCGGGTGAAGGTGACCGCAAGAATCCGGTCGGCCGGCGTGCCGTGGCGGATGAGGTTCGCGATCCGGTGCGTCACGACGCGCGTCTTGCCGGTTCCCGCGCCCGCGAGCACCAACAGCGGGCCCCGCAGCGTTTCGACCGCGGCACTTTGAGCAGGGTTGAGCATGGGGACGCTGCGACCGAATGGGGCCAAGGCCTCGCCTTGACGCAAGTTGCTTATTGGCCCTAGACTTAGGAGCTTCGCGGCCGCCGTGGGGCGACGCGACGACGACGATTTCATCGCGCCCGAGACCCGGGTGCGTTTCCGAACCAGCCTACAGCCTTTAGCCTCCGGCCTCCATCCACTATGAAAGCTCAGCATCGCCACGAACTCGAGACCAACACGCTTGCCAAGGGATTGAATTCCTGGGGCGAGAAACTGCGGCCTTATTCGTCGCTCATGCTGATGGGCATTGCCGCGGTGGTGGGGTTGTACGCCGTCTTGTCGATGTGGAACGACCACACGGCCAGTCGCGAGGATCAGGCGTGGTTTGAGTACGAAAAGGCATTGCTCGCCGGGGATCCAGACTATCAAGGCGTGCGCCGCGCGGCGGCGAGCGACGACCTGGCCGGCAGCCGGATGCAGGAATGGGCGTACGTCGCTTGGGCCGATCGGCAGCTGCGTCGGGCGTCCGAAGAGTATTTGGTCAACCGCGAGTCGTCCAAAGGTCGGCTCACCGAGGCGGCGCGGGCTTACGAAACCTATGCGAACGACGCGTTGGACTCGGAAGTGCGCAATCGTGCGCGGCTGGGGCTGGCTCGCGTGCGGGAGCTGCAGAATCGGCTCAAGGATGCGCGGGCAGAATACGCCAGGGTCGAGGGGGCGCTGCAACAAGTCGCCGAAGCGCGGCTGAAGGAACTGGAAGACAAGGGAGAGGACGCGGACGCGACGGCCGAGTGGCTTGCGACGGCGGAGCTGCCGACTCCGGCGGCGCCGACGGGGCCTGGATCGCCAGGCGTGCGGCCGGGTTTTGGCGCCGAGCCGCCTTCCGCTGAGGGGGCGGCGAGCCTGCTCGATCCTGCGCGGACGATGAGCGAGATTCTCGGCGGGTCCGACGACGACGCTGGCCGTTATGGAGGCGAAACGGCGGATGCGACCGCGACAGACGCGCCCGCGGCTGAGGACGCGGCGACAGAGGAGCCGGCGACGGACGTCGCTGCCGAGCCCGCGACGGAGGAGGCCGGTGAGGCCGCCGCCAAGGGCGCCGGGGCGGAACCTGCGACGACCGACGACGCCGCCCCCGCGACGCCGCCTGCCACACCGCCTGCCGGGCAATGAGCGACTCCGCAGCGACGCCCGACGAGGAGCTTCTTCCGGACGAAACGGTTCGCGGCGAGGGCGAACTCCTGCCGTCGCGCGGCGAAATGTTTGTCCTCACGGTTGAGGACCACGCGGCTGGGCGCCGGCTCGATGCCTTTCTCGCCGACGCGCTGCCGACGGTGAGCCGCTCGCGCGTGAAGCGCGGGATCGATCGCGAACTTGCGAAGGTCAACGGAGTTCCGCAGAGGCCGTCGTATCACGTGTCCGCGGGCGAGCGAATCGAAGTGACGGTGCCGCCTGCGGCGGCCGGTCCCGTGGGCGAGCCCATTTCGCTGGACGTTCTGTACGAGGACGACGCGCTCATCGTGGTCAACAAGCCGCCCGGGATGGTCGTGCATCCGGCGAAGGGCCATTGGAACGGCACGCTTGCCGCCGCGCTGGTGCACAGGTTCGACACGCTGAGCAGCGTGGGCGGAGCCGCGCGGCCGGGGATCGTGCATCGGCTCGATCGCGACACCAGCGGGGTGATCGTGATCGCCAAGAGCGACGCCGCGCACGAAGCGCTCGCGGCCCAATTTCACGATCGCGTCGTGGCCAAAGAATATCTGGCGATCGTCGCGGGGTGTCCTGATCGGGACGCGGACCGCGTTGTCGCCGCCGTCGGGCCGCACCCCACGCATCGCGAAAAGATGGCGCTGCGTGATGGGCATCCTGAAAGCCGCGCGGCGGAGACGTTCTTCGAAGTGCTGGAGCGGTTTCACGGCTTCGCTCTCGTACGCGCAAAGCCGAAGACGGGCCGCACGCACCAGATTCGGCTGCACCTGACGCACCTGCGAGCGCCGGTGCTTTGCGACCGGCTGTACGGCGGGCGCGCGAAGATCACGGCCGGCGAGTTGCGTGCGATCACGCGGCGGACATGTGTCGTCGATGCGCCGGACGAAGCGGTTTTGCTCAACCGGCAAGCGCTGCATGCGCACCGGATTTCGATCGCCCATCCGAGTGATGGCCGGCCGCTGTCGTTCGAGGCGCCGCTGCCGGCGGACATGGAGCGGGTGCTGCTCGCATTGCGGGAAACGGCGCGTTCGTGATAGACCTTGGCACTGGGGCGGCGAGTGGCCGTTTCTGGATGGCACGCCGTCGTCTTCGTCGGCATTTCCGGCGTGCTTCACATGCCCACGCGGACGAGGGCATGGCACACAGCGGGGAGGCCCGCCGAAAGCGGGCGGGGCTAAATCTCTGGAGGGGTTGCGATGGGATTGCTGAAGGAGTTCAAGGCGTTTGCCATGCGGGGTAATGTCGTCGATCTGGCGGTCGGCGTGGTGATCGGCGGGGCGTTCGGAAAGATTGTCACGTCGCTGGTCAATGACGTGATCATGCCCATCGTGGGGAAGCTGACGGGCGGCGTCGACTTCGCCGACCGGGTGTTTCCACTGGAACCCGCTGTGAAGAATGCGGCGGGTGAAGTGGTCACGCCTGCTGTCGACCTACGGTATGGGGCGTTCATCAACTCGGTCACGGACTTTATCATCGTGGCGTTCGCGATTTTTATGACCGTGAAGATGATCAACACGGCGCGCGCGCGGTTCGAAGCGAAGAAGGAAGCGCCTGCGGCGGCGCCGCCGGAGGATATTTTGTTGTTGCGCGAGATTCGTGATGCGCTCGCGAAGCGGGCGTAGGCGAAATCGCCGGGGCCGGGGACGGCCCGGCTCGCTTTAGATCGGCGCGTCGTTCGGCGGCGGGGCAACGACGGCGTCGCCGAAGAGGGCGCCCATGAGGTTGCGCGTGCCGATGGTGCGGGGGCTGATGAGCAGCTCGCCGGCGTCGAAGCCCGCGACTTCGCCCAGGTGATGGGCCCAGCCCTTCACGCGGTCGAAGACGTGCTGCTTCTCTTTGGGGAATTGCGTCGCGTAGCAGCGGATCGCGGCGAGCTTCTTGTCGATCGTCGCGCTGATGTCGCTGACGATGTGGCTGCCGTGCATCGGCTCTAGCGCGTAGAAGGCCAGCGTGTAGTAGAGCTGCGCGGGAATCGTGTGAACCGGCAGGCCGGCGAAGTGCTCGTCCCACTTGGTGAGCCGTGCGTAGAACACCGCGGCGTCGGTGATTTGCATCGCCTGCCAGTGGTCGGGCGACGCGAGCGGCGTCTTCTCGCCCAGGCCGAGCACGAGCTTCGGCCGGTAGCGGCGGAACTCGATGGCCAGGGCGCAGCGCGCTTCGAAGCTGTCGAACAGCCGCCTATTGATGAGCGGCAGCGTGATTCGCTTGTGTATTCCGAGCGTCTCGGCGGCGAGGCGCGCCTCTTCGAGCCGCACATGCGGCCCCGGAGAAATGGGCGTCGGCTCGCCGTCGGTCAGGTCGATGATGCCGACGCGATAGCCCTGCTCGACCAGCCGGGCGAGCGTACCGCCGACACCGATCTCGACGTCGTCGGGGTGCGCGCCGACGGCGATGACGTCGAGCGGCTCGGGTAGGTTCGGCATTTTCGGATTCACCACAGAGGGCACAGAGGACACAGAGGAGGAAAATAGAATAAAGAGGATTTTACAGCAGAGCCCTTAGGCGGCAACGAGCAAGGCCGTCGTTGCTACCCTTTCTGACGGATTCGCCGAACCTCTTAACCACCTCTTCTCTCTTCCTCTCTCACTTCTTCTCTGTGAACTCTGTGCCCTCTGTGGTGAATCCGAATTCCCCGAGAATCACACGCCGGCTTGCAAGGCCGCCAGGACGCGGTCGGTGATGGCTTGCACCAGGGCGTCTTCGTCGCCGGCGCCGAGCTTCGACTGGTTGGGCGAGCCAAACGCCCCTTCGCGAGTGCCGCTGTCTTGCCACGAGCCGCGGAAGACGTCGTTCGCGCAGATGTCGCAGTTCTTGTAGCCTTCTTCGAGCCGTGGGTCGGTGAAGCCCCACTGCTTCTTCAGCTCGAGCAGCTCGCGGCTCTTCTCCGGCGAGAGATATTCGACGCGGCCGATCTGTTTGGAGAGCAGCAGGATGCGGCAGTAGGAGTCGAGGATTTCGGTCCACCAGTAGGCGCGCTCGACGTTTTCGCCGTAGCTCACCGTGCCGTGGTTGGCGAGCACGATGACGTTCGTGCGGTTGACGAACGGCAGAATGGTTTCGGCGAACGCCTTGCCGCCGGGGGTTTCGTATTTGGTAATGGGCACTTCGCCGAGGAACACTTCGACTTCGGGGAGCACGCACTGCGGGATCGCTTCGTGCGCGACGGCGAACGCGGTCGCGTGCGGCGGATGGCAGTGGACGACGCTCTTCACGTCGGGCCGCGCCTTCATGATTTCGAGGTGGAGCAGGGCTTCGCTGGAGCGCTTCTTGATACCGCCGGTTTGCTTGCCGTTCATGTCGACAGTGCAGATGTCCTCGGGCTTGAGGAAGCCCTTGCAGTGCATCGTCGGGGTGCAGAGCACCTCGTTCTCGCTGACGCGATAGGTGATGTTGCCGTCGTTCGCGGCCGCGAAGCCGCGCTTGTAAATGCGGTCGCCGATCTCGCAGATTTCCTGCTTCATGCGGTGAATGTTCATGATCTCTACTCGATTCAGGAGGGATGAACCACCAAGGCATTAAGGCACCAAGAGGGAGGGGATTTTTGACCGCGAATCACGCGAATCTGCGCGAATCAGGAGAAAGGTAACTGCGACGCATGCTTCTCTTGATTCGTGTAAATTGGCGAGATTCGCGGTTTCTCCGTTCTGTCTTTCTTGGTGTCTTTGTGCCTTGGTGGTTAGATTCTCGGGAAGTTTAGTTACGGCAAATGTACGTTGTCGAGGATGGCGGCGCAGTAGGCGTCGATGGGTTTCAGTGCGGGTCGAAACGGTTGCGCGGCTTCGCCGCCTTCGCTGAGCGCGATCAGGCTGCCGGGGCCGGCGCCGAGGTCGTCCCAGACGACGAGGGATTCGGCGGCGGGGGCTATACCGCTCGCGGCGGGGTCCGCGAGTTCGAGGTGCGATAGCGGGGCGGCGAGGCGCAGGCTGCCGCCGGCCAACGAGGGGTGCTGGCGACTGAGCGTGACCGTGCCGAGGATCTTGGCGATTCGCATGGGTGATGCTACGGGCTTACGAACTACATGCGGGCGAGTTCGATGTTGCGTTCTTTCAGGAGGTCGCGGGCCGAAGGCGTGACGATGGCTCGGGCGGGCACGGTGACGCGGGTGACGCCTTGCAGGCGGGACTCGAGCGTTGCGGTGGTTACCAGTTTTTCTGTGAGCGTAACGTGTACGTCGGGGGCGTGCGGCGGATCGTGGCGCAAGGCGCTGCCCGCCGCTGGCGTCGGCTGTTCGCTGCGCAAGCGCCGGACGACCTCGCGGACGATCCATTCAAGTTGGTCGGGGTCGAGTCTCATGAGCCGCCGTCCGAAACTCCACTGTCTTTAATTCCGATCACGCTCCAGCGAACGGGCGTTTTGTCGCACTTCAGAATCTCGCGGACGTATTTGCCGTCGCTGGTGATCACCACTGCATCGCCCACGCCGGCGCCGAGCCGATCGACGGCCAGTTGCGGCTCGCCGTCGGGCGTCACGCCGTCGATTTGGTAGGGCTG
>JANOIK010000242.1:0-1928 GCA_031407585.1 Planctomycetota bacterium
CGCGAGACGAAGACGTCATTGGGCCTCCCCGGGGCGCGCTGAATGCCTGTGAACATTTGAGTGCCGAAGTCCCCGCCAGGGAGTTCGACGACCAACTGAGCGGCGACGTCTGCGCGCGCGGCGAGCGGCGTGAGAATCGCGACGGCCAGCGCAGCCGAGGCAATGCGGCGCCATTGGGGACACAAGACAACGCAAGTCTGAGGCATAGGGAGCTCCTCTTGAGATTCCGTTTCGCAGTGAGGCAGGTGCGCCGTCGCGGGCGGAAAACGCTTGGAGAACGAGTCCGCGACTGTTAGCCTCAGAATTCCGTTGTACCCTTCACGGGGGCTTGAGGGAACTTTTTATTGTGTACAATCTTGCAGAAACCTGAAAAATCCCGACTCGGCCGAGCAACAGCCCGGTTCCGATCACGCCCCGCGTTCGGACCATGAAGCCGTACCTTGTCGACAATCGTCTGTTGCGGCTCACTACGCTGTGCGTGCTCTACTCAGCGCAGGGGATACCTGACGGCTTCGTCAGGACGGCGCTGAAGACGTACTTGACCAATCAAGGAGCCTCTGTCGCCGCCATTGGCACGATTGTGGCGATGGTAAGCTGGCCGTGGTCGATGAAGTGGGTTTGGGGTCCGTTCATCGACCGTTTCGGCTACGCCCCCATGGGGCGCCGCCGGCCGTGGATCCTGCTAGCGCAGTCGCTCATGGCTCTGTCGTTGATCGGCATGCTGCTAATTCCCGACGTGGCGGCGAACCTGCGGCTGCTCGCAGCCATGGTGCTACTCGTCAATATTTGGGCATCGCTGCAGGACGTGTCGGTCGACGCTCTGGCGATCGACATGTTGCCGCGGGACGAACGCGGCGCGGCCAACGGGTTCATGTACGCCTCTTCATTTGCCGGGAACTTCATCGGCGGAAAAATGCTGGGCTCGCTGCTCTTGGCGTTTGGTCTGTCGGCAGCCATTGGGGCCCAGGTTTTGATTCTCCTCGTGATCATGGTGTTCCCGTTGCTTCTGCGGGAACGGCCGGGCGAAGTGTTGCTGCCGCGCCGCGGGCAAATGAAAACCACGGCTCCGTCGGCCCACGCGGCGCGTCCGTCGTCGTTGGGCTACGTCTTTCGGATGTTGTTTCGGGCGTTTTCGCTAAGGTCGACTTCGATGGCCGCCGCCCTGGCACTGCTGTCTTTGGTCGCCGTCAACGCGCACTTGATTTACTGGCCCACTCATGTGCAGCGCCGGCTGGGGTGGACGAGCGAAGCCTGGCTCAATCTCGAGGGAGGCTGGGGGGCCGTCTGCGGGCTGATTGGATGCATCGTCGGCGGTCTCATCGCGACGGCTCTTGGCGCGAGGCGGGCGGTCATTTTGGCGCTGGCGGGAATTGGGGGGTTGCTGGCTGACGTACGCGGCCCTGCAGGATCATTGGTCAACTCGCGCCGTCGTGTCCGGATTGTTTATGGCCGAGTCGGCGCTGGCTGGCGGGCTGCAGGTAACCATGTTTGCGTTGTTCATGGGGATCTGCTGGCCCGCTGTGGCGGCCACCCAGTTCACGGCCTATATGGCCATGCTGAATCTGTCGAACGGCCTGGGGGCGAAGCTGGCGGACATGATTGAACATACCTTCGGAATTGTCAATTCGCATGTGGCGCTGGGCTGCCTGCAGTTGGCATTGATCGGAGCAGCGCTGGCGATCGATCCGGACGAAACGCGGCGGAAGTTGGGCAGTGGCCTCGATTCTGACCACGTGAAGCCTCCGCGCGCTCCGGAACTCGACGCGGGGCTCCCGTTCCCGCCGGAACCGCCGCCGCATTATTGACCTTGTGCACAAAGCAATTTATGCTGGCCTCGGAGCGTGAGACTGGTTCGCGCAGCATGCGCGGCCGTTCGGGACAGAACACGAGGTTTCTATGCGGGCCCATGAGCGAAGGTGGCGCCGTCG
>JANOIK010000259.1:0-5788 GCA_031407585.1 Planctomycetota bacterium
CGCCCATTCAGAGCCCTTCCCCGTCGCCATCCGCGTCGACGCCGCCGACCGCACGGCCCCGCTCAAGCCCATCTGGCGGTTCTTCGGCGCCGACGAGCCCAACTACGCCACCATGCCCCACGGCTCGAAGCTCATCGGCGAACTCGGCGAGCTGGGGCCCAAGGAAGTTTACTTCCGCGCCCACAGCCTCATGTCCAGCGGCGACGGCACGCCCGCGCTCAAGTGGGGCTCCACCGGCATGTACCGCGAGGACGAAAACGGCAAGCCGATTTACGACTGGAAGATCATCGACGAAATCTTCGACACGTATCTCGAGCGCGGCGTCCGACCGTACGTGCAGCTCGGCTTCATGCCCGAGGCGCTCTCGACCAAACCCCAGCCCTACCAACACAAGTGGAACCCGCGCCTGGGCTACAACGAAATCTTCACCGGCTGGGCCTACCCGCCGAAGGATTACGACAAGTGGTCGGAGCTGTGTTATCAGTGGACCAAGCACTGCGTTGAGAAGTACGGCGAAGAGGAGGTCGCGACCTGGTACTGGGAAACGTGGAACGAAGCGAACATTGGCTACTGGCAGGGAACGCGCGACGAATTCTTCAAGCTGCACGACTACGCGATCGCCGGCGTGCGGCGCGCATTTCCGCAGGCGCGCGTCGGCGGCCCCGATTCCGCCGGCAGCGGCGGCGACTGGAGCCGAGCGTTCTACGAACACTGCCTCCGCGGCAAGAACTACGCCACGGGAGAAACCGGCACGCCCTTGGACTTCGTCTCCTTTCACGCTAAGGGGGCGCCGCGCCAGGAGGACGGCCACGTCCGCATGGGCATCGCCGAGCAGCTTCGCACGATCGACGATGGCTTCGGCATCATCGCCGACTTCCCCGAGCTGCGGAACACGCCGATCGTCATCGGCGAGTGCGACCCCGAGGGCTGCGCCGCCTGCCAGGGCCCGCAGCTCGCCTATCGCAACGGCACGATGTACTCCAGCTACAATGCGGCCGTCTACGCCCGCATCCACGACCTGGCCGCCGACCACGAAGTGAACATCGAGGGCGCCCTCACCTGGGCGTTCGAGTTCGAAGGCCACCCGCTCTTCGCCGGCTTCCGCTCGCTGGCGACCGGCGGCATCGACAAGCCGGTGCTCAACGTCTTCCGCATGATGAGCAAGATGAGCGGCGACCGCCTGGCCGTCCAAAGCGACCACGCCGTCCCCTTGCGCCGCATGATGCGCCGCGGCGTGCGCGAAGACGCCGATGTGTCGGCCCTCGCGAGCCTCGACGGCAACAAGCTCTGCGTGCTCCTCTGGCACTACCACGACGACGACGTGCCGGGAGACGACGCAGGCGTGACGATCTCCCTCGAAAATCTGCCCGCGGAAGCGGCCGGCGGCAAACTCGAGCACTACCGCATCGACCAAACCCACAGCAACGCCTTCACCGCCTGGAAAGACATGGGCTCCCCCCAAGAGCCGACGCCCGAGCAGTACAAGCAACTCGTCGAAGCCGGCGCGCTGGACGCCCTCGGCGAAGCGGAAGAGTTGACCATCGCCGACGGCAAAGCCGAACTAGCGGTCACGCTCCCCCGTCAGGGCGTGTCACTGCTTGTCGTAACCTGGTAGCGCCACCTCGTTTTGAATTTCGTCCGGCGCCCTCCCCTCGGTGGGGATGGGAGCACCGAGCACGGGCGACCCGATGTCGCCCGAGCGCAGGTGGTACCGTTCGCGCAGCGATGGGGAGGGGCGCGAAGCGGGTACACGCTCTTCCCCCTCTCCGCGTGCCATGCTCTCGTCCGCGTGAGCATGTCCGTGTACCACATCCGGACATGCCTACGAAGACGAAGGCATGCCACGAGGACTTGTTTTTGAGCATGTGCCTAGCGGCGCCGTCGCCGCAGCAGCCCCAGGCACGCAAGCGTCCCCAGCACCACCGCGCTCGGTTCCGGAATCTGCGACGAGAAGTCGATCACCTGGCCGTTGAGACCCAAGGCGATAAACTCCGACCGGCTTCGCCCGTCGATCTGGAAAACGTTGTTCGTCACCGGATCCCAGGTCTCCGGATCCTGGTCGTTGGCGCTCGCGCCGTGGTCAAAGATGGTGACGCCGCCGGTCTCGAGGTAGTAAATCACAATGCGCTGATCATTCCCGAACAGCGACGCCGCGGGTCCCAGCGAGTTGGTCGTCACTGTCGTCGCGCCATTGATCGTGAACTGGGATCCGCTGTCCCACGTCTCGCGCGTGATTGCGTATCCATTCCAACCGGGGAAAGTTGTCCGCACGCCGCCCCCCTCCGACCGTGTGGAGACTTTAAAATCAGTGCTCACGGCAAAAGCGGCGACCTCGGCCGCCGGATCGAGCACATCGACAAAGTAATTCACTGTGAAGGGCTGATTGAATTCGTCGAGGGTCTCCACCTCCCCGAGAACAACCTTGCCCCCTTGCCCAACGAGCGAAATCGGATCGGCGCCCGACGCGCTCATGGGAAACGTGGCGGCGGCCAGCGCGCACAGCGCGCCAAGGCGAAGCAGGGAGGCCGATGTCATGAGCTTTTCTCAAGGTGGAAAAATGATGAGAACAAAGACCGGAATTCCAGCCGCCCGAGTATAACCTTGCACCCCGCACAAGGCACGCCTTTTTCCAGAACTCCTGCACTCCGGAATTGGCCGCGGATGAACGCGGATTGAAAGGATTAACGCGGAACAGAAAAATCCAAAATCTGATCCGTGAAATCCGCGGTCCATTCTCCTCCCCTCCGTCGCTTCCGTGGCCAAATCCCCGCCCCGCCCGTCCACTTCTCGCCATTTCCGCCAAACCCGACTAAAATCGACCCCTCGGGTCCGCCTTCTCGCCCTCCGCCTCTTCGAGTCTGCGCCACGATGCCTCTCCCCGCCCCCTCGCGACGCCGCGCGGCGTTGTGCCGCCCCGTCGCCGCCGCCCTTGCCGCGATCCTGCTGTGCGGCCACGCCGCCGCGGGCCCCGTGCGCACCGTGGCCCTCTCCGGCCAGCTGGTCCCCGGTACAACCACCGGCGAGACATTTCAGTCGTTCGGCAATGCCCAAATCAATAGCCTCGGCGCCGTCTCGTTCACAGCATCCGGAATCTGGACCGACGCCTCGGGAATTCTGCAACGTATTGTGAACTTCAGCGAACCAGCGCCCGGCCTGCCGGCCGATGTCAGGGCCGGATTTGGTCTGACCATGAGCGCTCTGAATCGTTCGGGCCAGGTCGCTTACTTTTCCGCGCTCTCGGGCCCAGGAATCAACTCGGATAACAACGAAAGCGCGTGGAGCACCGCATCAGGCAATCTCGTGATGGTCGCACGCGACGGCGACCCCGCGCCGGGCTTGCCCGCGGGTTCCTCGTTCTATTTCATCTGGATCGCGACTGCGTTCAACGACGCCGGGCAAACGCTCTTCAGCGCCGGAATTCGCGAGCCGGGAGCAACGTCGCCCAACGGTGGCGGGCTGTGGATGGAAAGCGGCGGTATCCGCACAGCGGTTGTCTATCCGGGTATGCAGTTGCCGGGCATGCCCGTCGGCTCCGGACTGCGAGGCGGCATCTTGTCCGCGCCGTGGAATCGCGCGGGCCAAGTCGTGTTTCGCGGCGAGATCACGCCGCCCATAGCGCCGGACGTTTACGAGAAAGGGATCTGGCAAGGCTCGCCCGGCAATATGCGCCTCGTCATGAAATCCGGCGCCCAAGCGCCCGGAACGGCCCCGGGCGTTGTTTTCGCCACGAATGGATTTGGACCAATGCAGAATCACTTTGGCCAAGTCGCCTTTACGAGCGCCTTGTCGGGAACCGACGTGAATCCCGCGAACGATTTTGGACTCTGGCGTGAGCATGCTGGCGGAATTGAGCTGGCATGGCGCGAAGGCGAGACGCCCCTCGGCGTGACCGAGGGCCTCAAATTCTCCACATCCAACTTGGACATTGTCGGATACAACGAAGTCGGTGACCTCGCCGTGTCCACGTACCTTGAGGGCGCCGGCGTGACCTCAGCCAACGATCAGGCCCTGTGGGTGCGACGCGACGACGGCTTTCATCTCATCGTCCGCGAAGGTGACCACGCCGTCGGGACGGTCGGCGAAGTCAATTACGCGCAAATCCTTACTCCGGCGGCGCTGAATGCGACCGGTCAGGTCGCCTTCCAAGCGCTGCTGAGCGGCCCCGGCGTTTCGTACCTCACCAACAACGAGCGGGCCCTCTACGCCACCGATATCGCGGGGGATCTCCACCTGATTGCCCGTACTGGCGATCCGATCGAGGTCGCCCCCGGCGATTGGCGCACCGCTACGCACCTCGGTTTTCCCGACTTCACCTCCACGAACCGGGGCCGTGCGACCGTATTCAACGATCGAGGCCAGCTCGCCTTCGCCGCAACGTTTTCGGATGGCACCAAAGGCATGTTCGTTTCCGACGCCGCCGCGATCACCCCCGGTGACTTCAACCGCGACGGCAGCGTCACCGCCGCTGACCTCCCGATCTGGCGTACCGCCATGGCCTCGCCGACCGCGACCCCCAACCTCTTCGCTGACGGCGATTTCGACGTCGACGTCGACGGCGACGATCTCCTGGTCTGGCAACGCAACCTGGGCGCCCAGCCGCAGATCGCCGCGCCCGTGCAGCGCATCGTCCCCGAACCCGCAACGGCAACCCTCTTCGCCGCCGCACTGCTGCTCTTGCCCCGCCGCCGCGCCATTTAACCCCAGTTGATTCCTCCGGCTCCCTCCCCTCGGCGGGGAGGGCTGGGGAGGGGGGACGAAGCGGGTACAACGCTCGCTTTCTTAACGACCGAATTGCGGAGCGGCCCATTCCCACCCCTTGACAAACGGGTCGCATTTGTGTACACTAGTACACAGTTCCTTGGCAACTCGACTTGACCTGGAAATCCCACCGCCGTTGGGACCCGGCCGAGCTGCGCGCTCCCGTGGACACAATGCCGCCCAAAGCGGACGCAATAACCCCCCAAGCGGACAGTATGAGGCCAAAAGCGGACATTTGCCGGAACGCCCGCCGCATAGAAACCCCGAGAAAACCAGCCCCGCTCCAGCTCAGACGAGCCGATTCTGTCCAAGAAAACAAAAGATTCTGTCCGCCCCCACGGCGCCACGAATCCCGTCGGAACGCAAGGTCTGACTCCCTGCTCCCGGCTCCTAGCGGTCAAACCACTTCGTCAGCATCCGCACCGTCGTCTGCCGCCCCGCCTTCGCAATCGAGCGCGTCAGCGGAATGTGCTTGGGGCAAACGCTCACGCAGTTTTGGGCGTTCCCGCACATCTGGATCCCGCCCGGGCCCATGAGTGAATCCAGCCGCTGGCCCTTCTGCATGGCGCCCGTGGGATGCTCGTTGAACAGCATCGCCTGGCTTACCGACGCGGCGCCCACGAACTCCTGGTCGTACGCCGCGTTCTGCCGCGCTCCGTACGCCGCGTCGCTCTCGCCGTCCTTCCGCTCGACTTCCACCTTGAGGTACTGCGGGCAAGCCTCGACGCAGCAGCCGCAGGTCATGCATTCGGACAGCGGATAACGGACCTCCTGGCTCTCCTGCGATTCGCGGGGGCCGGGGCCGCGGTCGAAGTAGTCGTCCACCTCGACCCACGTCCGCAGCTTCTCCAGCGACCGGAACATCCGCCGGCGGTCGACGCACAGGTCGCGCAGCACGGGGAACTTGCTCATGGGCCGCAGCTCGAGCCCCTCGGGGTTGTCCTCGAGCAGCCGATCGACCAGGGCTGAGCAGGCCTGGCGCGTGGCGCCGTTGACCAGCATGGTGCAGGCGCCGCAAACCTCTTCGAGG
>JANOIK010000299.1:0-5034 GCA_031407585.1 Planctomycetota bacterium
CGTGTGCGTCATGGGTTTCTCGCAGTACACGTGCTTGCCGGCCGCGAGGGCGGCCAGCGTCTGCGTGGCGTGCCAATGGTCGGGCGTGGCGATCACGATGGCGTGGATCGACGAGTCGTCGATGATTTCGCGGAAATCGCCGGTCACCGTGGGCCGGACGCCGACCCCCTTTTCAATCTTGGCAGCCGTGCGGTCGCGGTTCGCGTTGAACACGTCGCACACAGCGGCA
Organism: Planctomycetota bacterium; assembly: GCA_031407585.1. Lineage (GTDB taxonomy): Bacteria > Planctomycetota > Planctomycetia > Pirellulales > Lacipirellulaceae > Lacipirellula. The sequence goes on from JANOIK010000299.1 coordinate 230, forward strand.
ATCTCGACGAGGCCCGCATCGTATTGCAGGCGGATCGCCGAGTCCACGTGGACCTGGCAGCGATTTCCCACGCCGATGAACGCTAGCCGCAGGCGATCGTTCGGCGAACCGCCGCTTCTCGTCGATTGCGCGCTCGCGGCAGGGGCCGCCATGAGCGCCGAAACGGCAGCGGACGCGGCGAAGAATTCTCGACGAGAGACTTGATGATCAGGCATGGTGAGGGGACTCCCGGACGGGCGTGGTCGCCCAGAAGGAAGGACAAGTTGATGGACATTTGATTTCATGCCAGGCGACGCCTACACGAGTGCCGTCAACGATTGAGCGAGTCGATGTGCATAGTCTTCACGATTTTTGTTTCTGTCGATGAATAAAGAACGAACGCTCGAAGGTGTTCGCCGCTTGCAGGCGCCCCTCTGCACCGAATGTCCATTGCCAGGCGACGACCGTCACCTTAACGGGAAAGCGAGCACGCGGCGGAATCCGCGCCAGCGTCAGTTGATTGCCGTCGACCTCCGCGGGTCCCGCGAGAACATAGTAGTGGACCGGCGCGCTATCGTCCGACACGGCGGCCAGCGAAATCGGGCCGCCGTTTTCCGTTTGGTCCTCAAGCGCCGGGAACTCGATGCCCGGCGCCGGGCCCTTGGTCTGCCGCAGCGGGATATGCATAACAGCTTGCTGCACCGCGCGGCGATAGCGTTTGTCGCCAGGATGGCTTGCGAGCAGCCAGATTTCTCGCGATCGCTTAACATTGTTCAAGCCGACGCGATCGAAGCGAACTGCAAACGTGTGGGCGTCGAGTCGCTCAACTGGGCCGCAGATACGCTCGATCCGCACGGCATCGCCGCCCGCATGTCCAATGGCGGCGCCGGCTCGCTCGCCGGTCCAGCGCTCGGGCCGTCCCAGCGGCACAACGTTCAGGAAAGCGCCCTCCAAGCGAAACGTCAAGTCCTCACCGCGCGGCTTGAACGCCAGCGTGACCTGTTGATGCGTGCCGGGAACTTGGGAAACGACATCGCCGTCCTGAACATACCCGAGCAGTTGCACCGCTTTGCCCCGGTCGCGGGCGCCAAACGCGTCGATCGCCCGCGCCATCTCATCATCAAAGCACCAAAACGCCTGACTGGCGTTGCCGGCGTACTCGTTCAAGGGGGCGGTTGCAGCGGACGGTGGTTCGTCGCGGCGCCAACGGTCAACGAGCCAGCCGTGCCGGCGCGGGTCGATTGTCGTAAGCGTCGGCGCGGCGTCGACCGGCCAGTCCGCCGGCAGCCGGTGCTCGGCCGCCTTCCGCAGATAGAGCGACAAGAATTCGACCTTCGCGTCCGAGGCGTCGAAGTGCCCGCCGCCTGGCTCTGCTAACATGCTTAGTGCCCAGGCGGGATGCGCCGCTCGTTGCCGCAGGCCCTCGGCGGCGCGCTCTTCAGCCCACTCATACTCGCCCATCGTCACTAGGCCCGGGACGCCGTCAATCGTTCGATCACCCCACACGGGCATCGACGGGTCGTCCCACAGCGGCCATTGGCCGCTAACCGAGATCGCCGCCAAAGTTCGCCGCGGATTCCACACCGCGAAATTCCACGGAAATGACGCCGCGGCGGAGTGTCCCAGGGGCACGATTGGCGCGAACTCCAGCTCCGCGTAGCCCGACTCCGTGGCGAGCGCTCGCATCATCGCCTCGAAGCGCTCGCCGGCGCCACGATCGAATCGAAACACGTGGTCAAACGGCGGCGTCACCCAGATGGCCGCCATGCTTAACTCCGCCAGCGCGTCGCGGAACCCCGAGTGCTCGAGGATAAATTCCTCCTCCATGTTGTGCTGCCCGACGACCACAGCCCGCACCCGTTGGCACGCCGGCGGAATCCATAGGAACGCTCGCGGGGCGGCATCCGTTTCCGTGGAGCGACCGCCCGGAACGGCCGCCGACCACTGCCATACGGCCGCGGTGCCCAAGTCAGCGTTGCCGAGCAGCGCAAGCGCGAGCATTGCCAGGCAAAACGTCGCGTCTCTTGCCTGTCGCGGCATGGATCTTTCCTCCAAGGAGCCGATCGAGGTTCTCAACAGAATCGAATGGCGTCTAGGCGGCAGTTTGGCAGATGTTCGACAAGCGACGACGGCGAGATTACGCCTCAATTGTCCTGCGGAGAAATCCAAATGGCCTGGCCGCCGCCGGCGGCGAGCGGCGCTGCGAGGACCGTGGCGGCGTCGACGCCCTGCTGGTCGATGCGGACGTGCGTGCCGGTGTCGACCGCCTCGTCGTCGGAGTAGATTTTGGCCGTAAATGACTTGCCGGGCGGGAGGAAGTCGAGCGGCAGGTCGAGCGTGCGCTCGGTTGAATCGTTGATCACGCCGATGAACCACTGGTCGCCGCTGCGGCGGGCGATTGCGGCGTACTTGCCGATGGCGCCGTGGAGGACGCGAGTTTCGTCCCACACTGTTGGGACGTAGCGGATGAACTCGATCTCGGGCTCGCCGCGGTACATATTCGGCTTGTCGTACCAAAAGATCCATTGGAGCGGGCTAAACGACACGACTGTCATCGCAAGCTGATGTGCGTGGGTAGTCTTAAGCCGGCCGTCGTAATAACAGACCGTGTAGTCGCCCACTCCCCCGACGTAGCGCGTAAATGGCAGCGTGCAATTGTGCTCGGGCGTCGGCATGTGCTCGTTCCCGCGAATCCCCTCGACCGTCATGAGGTTGGGATAGGTCCGGTTGATGGCGGTCCCTCGGTACCCGTCGTGGATGTTGAGCATGAGATGGTGCTCGGCAGCCTTGGCAATGGTCTCGGTAATCCAGGCGGTCTCGCTCTGCGGACCGACATCGACGAAGCCGAGCTTCACGCCCTTAACGCCCCACTTCTCGAAGAGCGAAAAGAGCGTATCGCGCTGTTTCTTGATCTGCCGACGATCGACGTACACGATGACGCCGACCCCGTGTTCGCGGCCGTAGCGCAAGACCTCTCGCAGATCGAGATCCGTGCGGCGCACCCTCGTTGCATCGCCCGTTTCGAAATCCTCGGTTCCGTACCAACCTTGGTCGAAGTGAACATACCCCAACCCCACGGCGTCGGCGAAGTCGATGATCGCCTTAGCGTTGGCGGTAGTCAGCGTAGTCTCGCGCATGACCTTTCCGGGCTTGATCCAGGAGACGTCGGCGATCTTCGCGGCGTCATTGAGATTGAGCAGCAGGTAGTTCCGCTCCAGTAGATCGCCGGGGCGCTGCCCGACGATGAACGCCCGCCAGGGTGATGCCTCGCCGCTTTTGAGCGTGATGCGCGAGTCGTGGCGTTGGCTTGGGGATTCGGTGTTTGAGGTGCGACCGCCGAGCGCGCTGACTAGCGAGTTCGATCCGTCGCCCAGCGGCGAGAGCAGCATGCGGGGATAGGCGTAGTTCGCCGCTTCGGTGAGACAAGCGTACCGGCCGCCGGGAAACACGAGCGTTAACGGCCGCTCCCCCCAGGGCTTCATGTCGGCGACGGGCGCAAGGCGATACTCGCCTTCGGTTCCATGCTCTTCGTAGCCTTCGACACCGGCGGGAAAGCGGAACTCGGATTCTTCGCCGTGGAATTCTAAGTCTGGCGATTGCTCGCGCGGGGCGACGTAGCGGAACGCGGCGCCCTCGTCGTAGGCGCGGAACTGGAGCCGAAGGAGCTGGCCGTTATCGTGCTTCAGATTGACTGTCAGTTCGTGGTAGCGATCGGGCACTTCCCGCCGCTCGCCGAAGTCGTTCGTCCACTCGCCCTCGTGCGAGGCCGCCCTGCTGGCGATAACTTGAAACCCTTCAAGCGATCCCGGCTGGAAGCCGAGGCGGGACTCCATGACGAGCGGTTTGCCGAGATAGTCGATGCGATAGGAGGGGGCACCGCCTTCGAGCAACTTGAACGTGATCGTCACTTCGCCGTTTGGCGAGGTCGCGCTGGTGGGGTCGTCTACCGTAGCGGGCGCCTGCGGCGCGGGGGGCAGCGGCGCGGCGGCGAACAGCAGCGTGCCCCACGAGGCGTGATCCCAATGTGAACCCTCAGGCCGGATCTTTGCGAGGACGTCGCGAGTGGCCGCCATCTCGAGTCCAACGCGATCGTGATAATGGCGGTAAACCTTTTCGTAGATCGGCCGAAACCGGCCGCGACCGCGGCGTGAGATGCGCCCCTCAACCGTCACGCCCTCGCCCAGGTTGTAGCGGGCGGTGTACTCGAAGCCGACGGCAAGCCGATTGTCATAGACGCCCCACAGGTCGTCGCCCTGCTTCCAAGCGGTTTCGCATGCGTCGGCCAGGTAGGCGAGGCCCAGCTGCGTGTGCTGCTGGTCGCGCGTCGTCTCCTGGCATTGGCCGGACGCGAAGACGTAGTTGGTGAGGGCGCCATTGCCCGAGCCGTGTAGGAAGTACTCGACGGCGCGGTCGTAGGTCGCGCGGTCGTCGCAGAAGACGCCGATGCTCATCGTAGTAACGATCATTGAGGCGTCCCAGTTGCCGTTGGCTTCGGGGAAGAAGTCTTTGATCACGGGCATGAATACGGAGTTTAGCATTTGGCGGAACCGCGACTGGTCGGCGGCGGGCCAACCGGTCCAGGTATGACGGAGAATCTCTGCGGCGTTGCAGAGCTTGTAGCCGACGATGCCCGCCAGCAGCTTGTCGTCGTGGCCAGTGATTGTTTCCAGCTCGGCGGACCAGGCATTGAGAATCTCTGCCGCTTTGCGTGCGTGGCGCTCATCGCCGGAGATCGCGTAGTGAATCGCGTTTGCGTAGGCAGCCAGGGCGTCGTCGCCGAGCTCGCGGGCGCCGCGCCAGGGGCGGCGGTTGTCGCGAACGACATG
>JANOIK010000308.1:0-2245 GCA_031407585.1 Planctomycetota bacterium
GCGCCGGCGCTGGCCGACGTGATGTTCCCCCGCGGCAGTTGGCCCTGGACGTGGGTTCGCGAATTAGGATTCGATATCGCGCGACGCGAGGCGAAGCCAGGGACATCCGGCAGCGCACTCGACGGCGGCTTCGAGCGAGAAATGAATCGCGTGCTCCCCGAGGCCAGCCTCTTGGGGCAGCTCGCCATGATCGCCTGGTCGCCGCGCCCGCTCAGCGACGAGAACATACCGTTGATCACGCGCCTCGCGCTCCAAATTCCCGAGAAGGACTTCGCGAGCGAAGTGAAATCGATTGTGCACGGCGAGCACGGATTCGCGCACCTCTGCCGCGGCGCCATCTGCCTTCTCGAAGAGCTGGACGAGCCTTCGCAGAAAGCCCTGCTCGCGGAATTGAACAATCCGTGGCGAGACGTCGTTGCGCAGCTCATTGAGCGCGGATCGACCCACCCGGACGAGGCCCGCGAGGATGGGCTCGAAGCGGTCATCGTGAGCGTGTGGAACAGCGGCGGCCGGGCCGAGGTTCAGCACAAGCTCCACGCGATGGCAGGGGTGCCGGAACCGGCGGAATATCCTAGAACGGCGGCGCCGGCCTTCCACTTTACGAAGTGACGTTGCGCAGAGCGGGCGTGCCCGTGATCACTTCGGTGCGTAGATCACCACGATCCTCCGCCCCATCATCTGCGGATTCTGCTCGATCTTCGCCACCTCGGCCAGCTCCTGAGTCAGTCGGGTCACGAGCTTGAAGCCTTCGTCCACGTGCGCGTTCTCGCGGCCGCGAAAGATGATCGAGCAGACGACCTTGTCGCGTAGGGACAGCCACTTCTTGGCGTGCCCCACCTTGGTCATGAAGTCGTGGTCGCCGATCTTGGGGCGCAGACGGATTTCCTTGTTCTTGCTGTGGTGCGTGTGCCCTTTGTGCTGCCGCTTGTTCTGTTGGTACTTGAACTTGCCGAAGTCCATGATGCGGCAAACGGGCGGCTTTTCCTGCGGCGCCACCTCGACGAGATCCAGCCCAATGGAGCGGGCCTTTTCCAGCGCTTCGTCGCGCGTAATCACGCCCAACTGGTCGCCCTCGGCGCCGATCACGCGGATCGGCGAAACTCGGATCTGCTCATTGATCCGTTGACCTTTGCGTTCGATGGCTGGCATCTCCTACGGGTGAATAGGTCCCACGGGCGTCGAATCGCGACCGCGACTGTGCGCGCACCGGGAACGGAAGTATCGGGTACGCCGCGGGGGGGCGTCAACTGATCGCGGGAAAATGGGCGTGTGGAAGCGTGAATGGCGAAGCGTCGAACAACCCTGCTCGACCATTTCCCACTAATACTCGTTCGCGGCCCCGCGATCCGCCACCACCGCGGCCTTTGCCTCGGCCACCTGGCGAACCGTCTTGTCGGCCACCTCGGCCCGCAGCTTGGCCATCGCGTCGGCGATCGACGCCGCCCCCACGTCCCCTTGCAAGCGGTCGCGGATCGTCACGGTCCCCTCGGCCGCGTCCTTCTCCCCCACCACCAGCATGTAGGGAACCAGTTCGAGCTGGGCCTCGCGGATCTTCGCCCCCAGCTTCTGCCCCCGGTAATCGCCGGTCATGCGGAACCCGGCCGCCTTGAACTGCCGCTCCACCTCGCGGCCGTAGGCCTCGCTCTTCTCGCTGACGGTGACCACCCGGGCCTGCTCTGGCGCCAGCCACAGCGGAAACGCCCCGGCGAAGTGCTCGATCAGCACGCCCACGAACCGCTCCATGCTGCCCAGCGGCGCCCGGTGGATCATAACCGGCTGGTGCGCGGCGTTATCCGCCCCAATGTATTCCAGGCCGAACCGCTCCTTGCTCGGCAGGTTGTAGTCGAGCTGCACCGTCCCGAGCTGCCATTCCCGCCCGATGCAGTCGGTCACCACGAAGTCCGCCTTCGGCCCGTAAAACGCCGCCTCGCCCTGCTCCACGCTCATGTCCGGCAGGTTCATGCTCTCGCACACGGCCTGCAGCGACGCCTCGGCCCGATCCCACACCTCGGCCCCGCCGACGTACTTGTCGCTCTTCGGGTCGCGGAACCCCAGCCGCACGCGGTAGTTGGTCATCCCCAGCGACGCCAGCACGCTCTGGGTCATCTCCAGGCAGCCGCGGAACTCGCCCGCGACCTGCTCCTCGGTGCAGAAAATGTGGGCATCGTCCTGCGTAAATCCCCGCACGCGGGTCATCCCCGTCAGCTCGCCGCTCTGCTCGAACCGGTACACCGTCCCAAACTCC
>JANOIK010000325.1:0-5756 GCA_031407585.1 Planctomycetota bacterium
CGGGGAGACGACTCATCCGATTGCTAAGCGCGTACCCACTTCGCCCCCCTCCCTAACCCTCCCCTCGAGGGGGAGGGGACCGGAAGATGGTGAGGATTTTTTTCAAGGAACTGATTCATGCCGAGACCTCCAAGTAGCCAGCCGACGGACGGCGAGATCGAGATCCTGCAGATTCTGTGGGAGGTCGGGCCCGCGTCGCTCGGCAGCGTGTGCGATGTGCTGAGATCGCGGCGCGAAGTCGCGGCCACGACCGCCGCGACGATGCTGCGCGTCATGAGCGACAAGGGGCTCGTCAAGCGGACGGGCAGCGGACGCGGCGCCACCTGGAGCGCTGTCGTGTCGCAGCAGAAGACCGAGCGCGGCATGGTCCGGCGCATGGTCGAGCGCGTGTTCGACGGCTCGGCCGACCGGCTGGTGGCGCACCTGGTCGAGGGCGGCGATCTGTCGGAGCGGCAGCTCGCGGAGTTGCGCACGATGATCGATGAGCGGACGAACAAGACTCGTAAGAAGTAAAGGATTTTACCACAGAGGTCACAGAGGGCACGGAGGTCAGAGGAGAGTTTGTGAAAACAATTCCTCTGTGCACTCTGTGTCCTCTGTGGTGAATCCGTTTTTATGAAACGCGTGACGATTTTGGTGTGAGTCACAACGCACAAGGGACGCGGCGATGAATGCTTGGGTGCTGGGCGGTTGGACGATGTTGCACTTTTTGTGGATCGGCACGCTGGTGGCCGCGGCGGGGGCGGTGGTGCGCCTGGCCGTGCGGCGCGGTGGGCCGAACTTGCGGTATGGGGTTTCGCTGGCGACGCTCGCGGCGGTGGCGGCGCTGCCGGTGGGGATTGCGGCGTGGTTGGCGGTGAGCGATGCGCCGGGCGTGTTTGTCGCGGCGACGGACGCGCCGCCAGCGGCGGCTTCCGCGAGTCTCGGAGAGACTCGCCCACGTGGGCCGGTTTCTCCGAAACCGGTAGATGCGGCGGACGTGGGGCCGCGGGTGATTGAGCTTAAAGGAGCGTTTAAGCCGCCTAGGGATTCGGAGGGCAATGCGTCGCCGGAGGTTTTTGCGCTGCCGCCGGTTGTTGTTGATGGAACGGTCGGGAATCCCTCCCCTAGCCCCTCCCTTCCAGGGAGGGGGATCACTGCGCCGCTGGCGCGGCTGGTTGGTTATCTTCCGTACGCTTGGCTTGTCGGTGCGCCCATCACGTTTCTTTTGCTTGCGGCCGGGCTTGTTGGGTCCGGGCGCTTGCGTCGCGCAGGGCGGGCGATTGTTGAGGGGCCGGCCGCGGAGGCGTGTGCGCGGCTTCGCGCTGGACTGCGGATTTCGCGGCGCGTGGCGCTCGCGGTCGTCGATGGGCTCGCGCAACCGGTGCTCGTGGGGATCGTGCGGCCGACGATACTGCTCCCTGCGGCGGCACTCAGCGGCTGGACGGTCGAGGAGCTTGAAATGGTGCTGCTGCACGAGCTGGCGCACGTGCGGCGATGGGACAACGCGGTCAATCTCGCGCAGCGGATCATCGAGTCGCTGCTGTTCTTTCATCCGTGCGTGTGGCTGGCGAGCCGGCAGGTGCGGCGCGATCGCGAGGACTGCTGCGATGCGATCGTCGTGCAGCACACGGCTCGACCCGAGGCGTATGCCTCGCTCTTGGTAAGCGTGGCGGCGGGCCGGCGCCATCGGCAGTCGCATGCACTGGCGATCGCTTCGGCGATGGCGGACCATCCGCTCGCAGGTCGGATTCGGCGGATTCTCAAGTTGGAGGACGAGGCGATGTGGATTTCACGGCGGATGTTGGGGCTGCTCGTGGCGATTGCGCTGTTGTCGACCGCGGCGGTGTACCAAGCGGCGTTTGCCCAACCGGAGCCGATGGTCGGCCAGCGCGCTAAGCCGCGAGCGGCGGGAGAGCTTACGGGCGGCATGCGGGCGGAGATTGCCGAAACAATCCGGCCCAACGAAATTGCGGCAGCCGTGCTTGTTTCTCCTGTCACGGGCGACGCGGTCATGCAGCGTGTGCGCGAACTGAACTCGCTAGGACATAACGTACGCATCTACAACGGCCAAGGATTTCATGCGCTGTTTGTCGAAGTTGAGCATGGTGATGTGGCTCGCGGGGAGGGGGCCTCATCAACGAATGTCGACGAGCTTGAGACGAAGCTGGCGGCGGCGCGCGAGGGACTCCAGCGCAAGCTCGAAGAGATGAAAGCCAAGCTCCAAGCGACCGACGCTGGGGATTTCAAGGACGTGAGACGTCCCAAACTCATGGCCGACATTCAGCTCTATCAATCGCAACTGATCCAGTTGGATAGCGACCTCGCCGACATCGAGGTGATGAAGCAAGTGGCGATCATGCAGGCCGAGTCTCCGTCGGCGCTGGCTTCGGCGCTGAAAGAGGAGATGAGCAAGGATCCGACGATCGCGATGTACAAGGAGCAACTTTTTACAACGAATCAACAGATTCAAGCGATTTTGGCAGGGAACGACAATCCGGACGACGGCAAGCTACTTCGTCTCAAGAAGCAAGTGGCTCAGACGGAGCAAATGTTCAACGAGTATCGCGAGAAGGCGGAGGCGGAAGCTCGCGAGCGGCTTGCCAAGGTTCCCAACGAAGCCCTCAAGGCAGCGATGATCGAGTATGACGTCCGGTCGAAATATCTGACCGAGAAGAAAACCGAACTGGAGAAACGGCTTCGCGACGCGCAGCAGGAAATCGAGGAAGGTTCGATTGCCGATCCTGAGCTGGTGATGCTGCAGCAGGATATCGACATGCAGCGGGAGTTGGTCATGGCGCTCAATCGGCAGCTTCTGCGGCGGACGCATGGCGTCGATTTCGGGGCAACCGGCTCTGCCCGGGGCCAGGCTCCGATGGCGGACACTGTCGTTGTGCCGGCCGATGCGGCGGACGAGCCTGGCGGGGTTTACTATCCGGACTTTGAGGGGACAACTGCCTTGCCCTCGGGCGACGCGACAGCGGACGAGCTCGTGCTACTACTCAAAGGCGCCGAACGGGGCGATGCGAGCGCCATCGAAGCGCTTCGAGCGAACGACTTCGACCTGAAGCCGTTGTTCGACGTGAGCGAAGCCAATTCGACGCACTGGGTCACCTACTCTGCGGAGAAGTTGCCACACGACTATGACGGGCTTTGGGAAGACTTTTTTGACGGGCTCAGAAAAGACCCGTATGGTCCCCAATACGCGTTTGAATGGACGACCAAAGACAACGGCAAAACGTTTCGCATTGGCGCGCCTCGCAAGGCCCATGCATACTTCCGGTGGTTGTTTTCCGGGCAAGGTTTGGACGTGTTGGTCGGGATTCCCTCGGCGAGCGGTTTTGGAACGAGCGTGTTGCCGTCGGGCGATCCCTTTGAGGATGACGACGTGGCAATCGCCGAGCGATCGGCGAGCGAGAGCAAGAACGCGATAGTGCCGACAGACAGTCAGCGTCTGCCGGAGGTGCAGGAGGCGTACGACCAAGGCGTGGCGGCGATGAGGGCCGGCAAAATGATCGAGGCACTTGCGCAGTTCGCGGTCGCGATTCGGCTCGACGCGTCGTTCGCCGAGGCGCATTTGTATAAGGGCCATGTGCTGAGAACAAGAATGGAATACGTGGACGCGGTGGACGCCTTTTCGCAGGCATTGGACATCAACCCCAAGCTGGCGGCCGCGTATCACGGGCGGGGGGAGTGCTATCTGGCGATGACGCCGCCGGACTACAACTTGGCGCTCGGTGATCTGACGAAGGCTGTGGACCTTGATCCGCGGAATGAGGAAGCGCGGGCGGCGCGCGATCGATTGCGAGCGAGGGGGGCAACGGGCGGAAGTTCCTCGACCGGCTCGTCCTCGTATCGGCTTGGGCCGGGAGATAGTCTGTCGGTGCGGGCGATTGGGGTGATTCCTGATTCGCCCATCGATGGGGCGTTCATCGTTGAGGAAGAGGGGACGCTCGCGCTGGGGCCGTGGTACGGGCGGGTCGAGGTGGCGGGGCTCACGGTGCGCGAGGCCGAGGCGGCGGTGCAGAAGCAACTGACCGAGACGCTCAAGGACATGATCAAGGACACGCCGCGGGTGCAGGTGACGCTGCTGGAGAAGGCGCCGCGCGAGAAGGGAGAGGATGTCGCGTCCGGCGGCAACGGCGACGACGCCCACGAGTACGGCGCCTCGTTTCCCCAGGACATGGGCGGCGCCGAGGCGGCGTGGATCGTCCAAGCCCTGCAAGCTCGCGGCATTGCTGCCACGGCGGTGCGAGACCGCGGCACGTTCGCACTGCGGATCGTAACGGCCGCGCCGTTGCCGTCGTTCAAGGTCGTGTGGGAGTCCCACATGGTGGGGGATCGCGTGCAGCGGATGTGTCGATTCATTGGGCCCGATGGCGCCGACCTGCTCCCGAGTCCGTTTGGTCAGCCGGCGATTGTCGCGCCGCCGCTGACGGGGGGACCTGTCGCGGGGTCGACCGAAGCCATCGTGGTGTTTCCGCCCAATACATCGTCGGCCAATGCGAACCTGATTCTTCGTGAACTTCAGAACCAAGGCTACCGAGTAGCGCTCGATGAGAGCGGGGACGGGTTGCGGCTTCAATTCTCGCTGCTTTCGGCGCGTCCCAGGGCCGTCTGGGAGACTCGAATTGAGGACGGGCGGCCTCGCTCGGTCGTGCGACTGATTGGGCCCGATGGCAAGGATTTGGCGCCGATGCCGGCGCATCCAACCTATCTGGCACCAGAGATTTTCGTGCCGAGTTCGGAAGGAAACGCCGGGGGCGGGCCTGCGGCGAGCTCAGCCGAGCGGGACGCCCCGGCTCGCTTGGAGCGGTCGACGCTCCTTTACGACGGCAAGACGTTCGACCAGTGGCGGAACCAGTGGCGGCAGGAACTCAAGGTGCCGAAGCGCATCGAGGCGATCGAGGCGCTCGCCGCGTTTGCGCGCGCCGGCCAGGGGCGCGAGGCGGCCGAGGCGCTGCTCGATGTGGCGGGTGAGTATGACTTTACGTCGTACGAATCGACGACGCACGAGGGGAAGCTGAAGAAGCGCGTGCGGGACTTGTTGACGGTGACGGGGTTCGGACCGAAAGAGCCGCCGATCGCGGTGGGCGATTGGTTGCCGTCGCTGGTGGAGCGGCTCAAGAAAGACCCCGCGAAATGGGGCTCGCTCATGCGGACGTTGCTGCCGTCCGTCTCGGAAGTCGACGAACCCACGCGGGCGGTGATCCGCGAGCTGATGGACGAGCCGAAGTACGGCGTTTCGACGGCGGCGTTCCAGGCGTATCTGCACACGGCGGGCGATGCGGAAGAATCGCGGCGATTGCTTCACGAGGGATTTAAGAGCGAGTCGGCGCACATTCGCCTGGCGGCCGTGGGGACAACGGGGTTCACGGACCTCGAGAGCTATCCCGAGGCGTTCGAGTTCTTGATTGCCGAGGATGCCGAGACCGCGCTGAAGGCGCGCGAGGTTCTGCTGCAGACGCCGGAGACGTTTAAGGAAAAGCTTGCCGAGCGGTTGTGGGCGGTGATCGAGGATCCCGCGCAGGTTAAGGTGCACGTGGAAGCGCTGCGGGCGCTTGGCGCGCTGCGGCTAACGCCGAACGGGATGATGGGCGGCTATGGCGGCGGCGGGATGTTCGCGAGTCCGGAAGAGTGGGCGGTGAAGTTGGTCGAGCGGCTCGAAGAACATCTTCGCACCGGTCCACGGGAAGAGCTGGCGGCGGCGGCGTGGGCGCGGTTCCACACGAGCTGGGCGACGGCTCGCGAGGCGTTCCGTTTATGGGAAGCCGACG
>JANOIK010000377.1:0-3538 GCA_031407585.1 Planctomycetota bacterium
ACAACCTACGTTTGGCAAGACGTGATAACTCGGTCCAAGCGTAAGGGCAGGAACCGAGGGCCGTCAGACAATTAATCGGTAACGGTGAAATTAGAGTGCGAGGCGGGTGACCTCGGCGCCGTGCGACAACGCCAACGACCCTTAGGACCTTGATTCCCTCCCCAATGGTCCGCTGGGCGGCTGGCAATAACGACTTTACCTAGACAGGGGTGTTTGCAATGACTCGGATCAATACGAATGTGAGTGCGTTGGTCGCCCGCAACACGCTGGGTCGCTCGAACGCCGCCTTGGAGCAATCGCTCACGCGTCTCAGCACCGGTTTGCGGATCAACACCGGCAAGGACGACCCGGCCGGTTTGATCGCCAGCGAAAACCTTCGCAGCGACATTACCAGCATCAAGAAAGCGATCGGCAACACTGACCGCGCCAACCAGGTGATCGCGACCGCGGACTCGGCCCTCGGCCAGGTCAGCTCGCTGCTCAACGACATTCGCGGCCTGGTGACGGAATCGGCGAACGCCGGCGCCCTGAGCGACGAGCAGTTGCAAGCCAACCAATTGCAGGTCGATAGCTCGCTGGAAGCCCTCAACCGCATTGCCCAGACCACCACGTTCCAAGGCCGTCGGTTGCTCGACGGCAGCTTGGACTTCCTGACCTCGGCCGGTACGAATTTCACCAAGATCTCGGATCTGAAGATCGATCAGGCCAATCTCGGCGCCACGGGCGCCGTGGCGGTCGACGTCGAAGTGACGGCCGCGGCCACGAAGGCCCAGGTCGATGTGACAAACATCCCTGCCGCCGTTACGGGCGTGAACTCGACCGGCTCGATCACGTTTGACGACGTGGCCCAGGCATCGGGCGGCACGGTGCAGTTCGCTACAACCGCCAAGCAAGCGACCGGTTCGCTAACCGTGGCGTCGGAAGCCAACGGTACATTGACCATCGATGGCGGCGTCATCAACTTGCAAGCTCTCAACGGCGGCACTGCCGCGGGCGCGGAAGGCGATCAAGCCGCGGTCCTCAACGTTACCTTCGGCGCCGGCGCCGCCGCATCGACCTATACGGCTGCCACCAACACGTTGAATGTCAGCGTGACCCAAGCGGACGGCGTGGCGACCGTGACTAATATCGCCGCTGCAATCGGCCTCGGTACTGATTTCACGGCGTCGGTGGCTAGCGGCGGCGCTACCGCGATCACCGCGGCCGAAGCCGCGGCCGGTGCGTTCGCCCTGACCGGCGGCAACGACACGATTACGTTGACGGCCCTGGCCGGCGGCAATGCTGCGGGCGCGGATGGAAACCAAGCGGCTACCCTGGCTATCACTTTCGGCGCCGGCGCCGCCGCGACATCCTACGTAGCTGCGACCAACACGCTCAATGTGAGCGTCACCCAGGCGTCGGGCACCGCCACGCTCGCCAACATCATCTCGGCGATCGACGGCGGCACCGATTTCGATGCTGCGATCGGCACCTCGAATGGCACCGCGACCGTCGCCACGGGCGACGCCGCGACGGCTTCGTTCGCACTTGCTGGCGGTTCGACAGGCGCCACGCAGTCGATCACCGTCGTGGGTAATACGGGCGTAGCCAACAACTTCAACATCACAGTTGTTGAAGCTGCGGGCATCGGCGCCACTCCGACCGTCACCGGCGACGCGACGATCGGCTACACCGTCCGCGTCGATGACACAGCGAGCACGACATTGGCGGCCATCGCCACCGCGATCGACGGCATTTCGGGCATCGCCAGCGCGACCGCGTCGACCCCAGCGGCGATCTACACGGGATCGGCTGACACCAGCCTCGGTGGGTCCGGCGTGACGACCGCGATCTCCGGCGGCGCCGACGCTGGCTCCGACGTAATCACCATCTCAGCGAATGCCGCCGGCGCCAATAATCGCGCGTTGGCCTTCGTCGACACCGCCAACTTGGGCGACGGCGTGATCAGTGTCACCGACAACGGTACGACGATTACAATCAACCTGGACGACACCTCAGCCTACAGCCTGGCCGACATCATCGACGCCATCAATGACGAAGACACGGGTATTGGCGATACCTTCACCGCCTCGCTGACCCAGAACGACGTCGATGGTCAGTACGATGCCGCCACCGATACTGCTCCCACGGGCGCCGATCTGGTCGGCCCCACGGGCGGAGTCGCCGCGTCGGGCGGTTTGACCGCGGCAGTAGTGCTTGAGCTGGCTGGCGCCAACGGCGCCGAGGTGCTGAGCTTCGGCGTCGGCACGTCGCTTGACGACTTGGTCGCCGGCATCAACCTGCTGAGCGACGCCACCGGCGTGGAAGCTTCGATCGACGACACTGTCACCACGACGTTAAATCTGCGCTCGACCGGCTACGGCTCCGCGGGCCTGGTCGATATCAAGGTGATCAGCGAAGGCTCGGGTGCGACGCCGTCCGGCGTGTTTACCTCCTCGGTCGGCTCGGGCGCTCGTGACACGGGCACCGACGTCGTCGCCTCGGTAAACGGCGTGGTTGCCACAGGCAAGGGCAACCAGGTAAAGATCAATACCGCGACCTTGGATCTCAGCGCCACGCTGGAAGCCGAGTTCACGGGTACCGCGAGCTTTACCATCACGGGCGGCGGGGCGTTGTTCCAACTCGGTCCGGACGTCGTGTCGAACCAGCAGGCCCGCCTTGGCGTCGGCAGCGTGAACACGGCCCGCCTCGGCGGCGTCGATGGTAAGTTGTTCCAACTTGGCACCGGCGGCACCGCGTCGCTGACCGAAGACACGACAATTGCGGCCCGCATCGTCGAAGATGCGATCAACCAGGTGACCTCGCTTCGCGGTCGACTGGGCGCCTTCCAGCGGACGACGCTCGAGACGAACAAGCAAGCCCTGGGCGACACGTTGGTCAACCTGACCGACGCGGAAAGCTCGATCCGCGACGCCGACTTCGCCGAGGAGTCTGCTTCGCTCACGCGGGCCCAGATCCTGGTGCAGTCGGGCACCACGGTGCTCCAGATCGCGAACAGCAACCCGCAGAACGTGCTGGCGCTGCTGCGATAAGCCGCACCGCTTCGGCGGAACGGTGAGTGATAGCAATCTCAAGCCGGCTCAATCGCGTGCGATCGAGCCGGCTTTTTTTGTTGGGCGGTCGCAACGCCGCGGCTGACAAACTGTAGCGGCTACCGCCTTTGCGCCGATAACTATTCGATACGCGGCGACCGGGTGCGGCGTAAGCTTTTCCAGACCTTTGCGCCGTTGTCGCTTGCTGCGCTTGCAACTATGGGTCGAATCACTTCCAGCGTCGGTTTGATCTCGGGCATCCCCATTGAGGACACCGTCAAGAAATTGATGGAAGTCGCGGGGCGGCCTCGCGATATTCTGGTGTCGCGCAACACGGAAATCTCCCGGCAGCAATCGGCGATCGACGCCATTGGATCGCGCTTGTTGGCGTTCCAGTTTTCGGTCAACCGCCTGAAGGCCGACTCGGTCTACAAGACGCGGAACGTCAAGTCGAACAACGAGGCGGCCCTGACCGCCACGGCACCCGCGAACGGCACAGCTTCGAT
>JANOIK010000379.1:0-3414 GCA_031407585.1 Planctomycetota bacterium
GCTGTCCTCGCCCAAGTAAGGGCTCACCGTGAGCGCGTCGGCGCCCCACGGGCTGTCACGGCCGAGCATGCCGCGCGCGTACGCCTCGGCCGTCGAGCCGATATCGTTCCGCTTGCCGTCGAGGATGACCAGCAGGCCGCGCTGCTGGGCGTAACGAATAATGTCGACCAGAGCAACGACGCCCGCGGGCCCAAGCTCCTCGAAGAAGGCGGACTGCGGTTTCACGACCGGCACGAGCGGGGCGACGACGTCGATGATGCCGCGGCAGAACGCGCCGAAGGCGTCGGCCTGGCTCATGGGCGACTCGCCGCCGCAGGCGAGCGGGGCCGGCAAGCTCTCCGCGCGAGGATCAAGCCCCACGCAAACGGCGTTTCCGCGGGCGGCGACGGCTTGGGCGAGCTGGGCGGTGAAGGGGGGCATGGGGGAGAGGGGTCAGAAGTCAGGGGTCAGATGGGAGCAGGATTCTAGTTTTGGAGCGCGGCGGGGGCGCGAATAATGTCCAGAGGGTCGCGCAAAAAATCTCGACGGACGGCGTTATCAGCCCGTGGATTTGGCTTTGCACAAAAACTCTTGTGGGAGCGGTCTCTGACCGCGATTTCGAGCTGCAATGCACAACGTGTTGTGGTGGTGCGCGGAATCGGCGTCGGAGACGCCTCCCACAGTCGAGTTTTTGTGCAAAGCCCCGTGGATTTTATACGCGTGTACAGGCTACAGAATCGCGGCGCGAAATTCAAGTGTACGGGAGAAAAAGGCGGGGATTTGACGCCGGCGTTGCACTTGAGGGCAGCGGCCCACAGAGCGAGGCCGCGACGTTCGCCGACGGCGGTTACTGAAACTCTTTGATCGTGCGGTTGTAGCGGCGTGCCTTGGCCATCGCCGCATTCGCCTGAGCGATTTTGCCTTGCTTTTTGAAGACGAACGCACGCGCCGCCTCGACTTCATCGGGATTCGACACGTTCGATCCTAGCCGGTCGAGTTCAGCGAGTGCTTCGTCCACCTTCCCGGCGGCGGCCCAACACACGGCGCGCTTTGTGGTCGCGATACAGAACTGGTCGGCATCGAGGCCGCCGCCTAGCGCAATTGAGAATTTCTGCTCGGCGGTTGCGTAATCGTGCGCTGCGAACGTCTTGAGCCCGTCGGCGTAGGCCTCACTTGCCGTCTCGCGCAAGCTCTTGAGATTGGCGGCGGATTTGCCGCCGCAACCCAGGCAACTCGCGAGCGCCACGACGACTACAAGAGAGCGATTTGCGACAGACATAACACGAAGCTCCGGTCGCTAGAATGACGTAGCGACCGTCTCCTCGCCGTTTCGGCTACCAATGGCGCGCCACACCGCGAGGTCAACGCTGTCGGCGATCGCGGTCACGTGGCCGTCGCCAAAGGCCGTGTTGACGACTCCGGTATGTTCGCTGCGCGCCGCGATAATCGCATGCTCTTCTGCGGTGTCGGGAATGCCGCTATTGCTGCCGCAATCCTGACCTGACCAATTCGGCGGCGCGACGTGGTTGTACTGAGAGGCGTCATACCCAGCGAACGGCCAGCCATTCGAGTAATCGCTGCCTTCCAGCCAGCGACCCGCCCCCGTAAGGTTGCGCCCGTCCATGGCGGGAACATAATTTAGGCATTTCGTAAACAAGTCGCCGCTGCCCGAGGTGGGATATCCGCCAATGACAATGCCGGTGACGTTGTTCCCTCCGCCCATTCCCACGATATCCCACTTGGTCGGCGCCGTTGATCCAGCATCGATGCCGCTGCCTTTGGTGCGCTCGGAGAAGAACGCGGTATTCGACAGGCCGTCGCTGTAGTCGCCCGCCTTCAGGCCCTTCTTGCCGAAGGTGAAAGCGCCATTGCCGCCGGCCGGAAACCCTTCGGGGTTAAGGACTGTCGGGTCTAAGCCGCCCTGTTGCACGCCGGCAAAGGGCGTCCCGCCGCCGAAGTTTGACCGGTAATTGTTCTCGGAGATGACGAGGCCCGTATTCGGATCGGTCGGGCAAATAAAAAGTCCCTGGGCCGTGGCGTACGCCCGATAGTGCGGATTTACGATCGTGGCCCCAGACTTCATTTGCTTGGTCTGGCCCTTCGAGAAATCAATCAAGTTGTAGACGGCGGTCTGCTCCATGTAGGGGAGCAGCCAGATGTGAACGGAAAAATTGCCGTAGCGTTTGTTGGCATCGTAGCCGCCATAGCTCGTGTAGCCGCCGGGACTCGGAGTCCAACCCGTCGCGGTCTTCGTTTCCAGATCGGGATTCAATCGCCCGGGCGGGAAATACCCCTTGGCCGACTCATAGTTCGCGGTGGCCAACGCCATTTGCTTGATGTTGTTGGTGCACTGAGAGCGACGCGCTGCTTCGCGCGCGGCTTGGATCGCTGGCAAAAGGAGCGCCACCAGGACGCCGATGATCGCGATCACCACCAGAAGTTCGACGAGCGTGAACGCGCGCGCACAACACTTTCGCATAGCTTTTGATCCTTCACTTATTCGCGGCGTGACGAGTCCATCGTCGCGACGCAGCGTCTTGACCCTGGCCATTTCAGTTGTTCGTACGCTCATGGTAGGGGAGCCGGGTGGGATTGCAAAATGTTTTTCGGGGAAAATGCGGGGGATTAACCGCCAAGGGGGGGAATGGGGGAGGAGTTTACCACGACGGCGCGACGGCTCGACGAACGGAAGGGACGAGTTCGTGGAGAATTGCTTTGGTCTGAACGCGGCGTTCGTCGTGTTCGTCGTGGTGAACTTTGGCGGTCATTCATTTTTATCTTGGCGTCCTTGGCAGTTCAACTCAGTATGTGACGTCGATCCAGACGAGGCGGTGGTCGGAACTGGCGGGCTCGGCCGTGCCGGCGACCAGCGGAGCGAGCGGGTGGGCCGCCGTTGGCCAGAAGACGCCCGAGGCGGCGACGGCCAGATCGGTCGACGGCAGCAAGTAGTCAAGGTGCAGGTTGCCCGGGGCCGGATCGTCGGCGGCGTCTTCGGTGTCTTCGGCGGGGTCTCCCTGGTGCTGGGCGTTGGCGCCGCCCTGCAACCGAGCGGCCTCAGCGGCGCCGCGGCTTGTCGGAAATTCGTACTTCAGAATCTGTGGCGCCGCGAGCAGTTCGATGATGCCGGAGTTGCTCTGCCCGTCGTGCGGGTCGCCGTTCAAATCCCCAGCAATGATGAACGAAGACCCGGCGGGCAAACCCCCTGCCACGTTCGCGTCGTCGACCACGTACTTCGATCCCTCCGCCGGGCCGACGTAGTCCTTCCAAAATCGCAGCTCGTCGTGGTTGCGCCGCCCGTTGCGATCTTCGTCGCCGTCGAACACCGGCGGCGTGGGATGCGAGAGCAGCAGGTGAATGCGGCGACCCTCGACGTCGATCGGAACGTCGCAGTGATTCTTGGACGACAGTCGGAACTTGGCGAGAATCTCGGGGGCG
>JANOIK010000380.1:0-2285 GCA_031407585.1 Planctomycetota bacterium
ACAACCTACGTTTGGCAAGACGTGATAACTCGGTCCAAGCGTAAGGGCAGGAACCGAGGGCCGTCAGACAATTAATCGGTAACGGTGAAATTAGAGTGCGAGGCGGGTGACCTCGGCGCCGTGCGACAACGCCAACGACCCATAGGACCTTGATACCCTCCCCAATGGTCCGGCGGGCGACTGGCAATAACGACTTTACCTAGACAGGGGTGTTTGCAATGACTCGGATCAATACGAATGTGAGTGCGTTGGTCGCCCGCAACACGCTGGGTCGCTCGAACGCCGCCTTGGAGCAATCGCTCACGCGCCTCAGCACCGGTTTGCGGATCAACACCGGTAAGGACGACCCGGCCGGTTTGATCGCCAGCGAAAACCTTCGCAGCGACATTACCAGCATCAAGAAAGCGATCGGCAACACCGACCGCGCCAACCAGGTGATCGCGACCGCGGACTCGGCCCTCGGCCAGGTCAGCTCGCTGCTCAACGACATCCGCGGCTTGGTGACCGAGTCGGCGAACGCCGGCGCCCTCTCCGACGAGCAGTTGGCCGCTAATCAGTTGCAGGTCGACAGCTCGCTGGAAGCCCTCAACCGTATTGCCCAGACCACGACGTTCCAGGGTCGCCGCCTGCTGGACGGCAGCCTCGACTTCCTCACCTCGGCCGGCACGAACTTCTCGCGTCTGTCCGACCTGAAGATTGACCAGGCTAACCTTGGCGCCACGGGCAGCGTGTCGGTCGACGTTAAGGTTTCGACCGCGGCCACCAAGGCCGAGGTTGCCATTACCAACATCCCCGCGGCCGTCACGGGCGTGAATTCGACCGGCTCGCTCACCTTCGACGACATTGCCACGGCATCGGGCGGCACGGTTCAGTTCGCCACGACAGCCAAGCAGGCGTCCGGCGGCGTGCTCACCTATGGCTCGGGCACGATCAACATCGCGGCCGACGCCGGCGGTTTGGCCGACGGCGCCGAGGGCAACCAGTTGGCGACGATTACGCTGACGTTCGGCGGCGGCTCGGCCGGCGCCGTGTACACTGCGGCGACCAACACGTTAGCGGTCACGGTGACGACTGCGGACGGCGCCACCGATGTGACGGACATTGCCGCCGCGATCAGCGCGGGTTCGGACTTCACGGCGACGGCGGGCACGAACCCGTTGGTCAACCAGGGCGCGGCGACAGCGGCGACGGTGTCGACCTCGCTGACCGGCGGCTCGAGCGCCGGCACGCAGACGATTACGATCGTCGGCGATACGGGCGCTGCCACCAACTTCGACATCACGGTTGTCGAAGCGGCTGGCATCGGCGCCACGCCGACCGTGACGGGCGATGCGGACAACGGCTACATCGTCCGCGTCGATAGCGGCGCCCAGAACACGACGCTGTCGGCCATCGCCACCGCGATCGACAGCATCACGGGCATTGCCAGTGCGACCGCCTCGACGCCCTCGGCGATCTACAACGGTTCGGCCGATACGAGCCTGGCTTCGCCCGGCGTGACTGAGTCGCTCACGGGCGGCGCCGATGCGGGATCGGACATCATCACGATCACCGCCAATGCGGCTGGCGCCAACAATCGCTTGATCACCTTCACCGAGACGAATCTCGGCGACGACGTGATCAACGTGACCGACAACGGCACGACAATCGCGATCGCGGTCGACGATACGTCGGTGTTCAACCTATCGGACATCATCAACGCGATCAACAACGAGTCGACGGGCATCGGTGCGAATTACACCGCGTCGCTGACCCAGAACGACGTCGACGGCGAGTACGACTCGAATAACGACACGGCTCCGGCTGGCGCTGACTTGGTTGGCCCCACGGGCGGCGTCGCCGCCTCGGGCGGTCTGGCCGCGGCGGTGATCCTGGAGCTCGCCGGCGCCAATGGCGCCGAGGTGCTCAGCTTCGGCGTCGGCACGTCAATCGCCGACTTGGTCGCCGGCATCAACCTGCTGCAAGACGCGACCGGCGTCGAGGCCTCGATCGACGGAACGACACCCACGACGTTGAACCTGAATTCGACCGGCTACGGCTCGGCCGCCCTGGTCGACCTCAAGGTGATCAGCGAAGGCTCGGGCTCGACTCCGTCCGGCGTGTTCACGTCGTCGATCGGTTCGGGCTCCCGTGACTCGGGCACCGATGTGGTGGCCTCGGTCAACGGCGTGGTCGCGACCGGCAAGGGCAACCAGGTGAAGATCAACACCGCGACCTTGGATCTCAGCGCGACGCTGGAGGCCGAGTTCACCGGGACGGCGAGCTTCACGATTACGGGCGGCGGC
>JANOIK010000474.1:0-6720 GCA_031407585.1 Planctomycetota bacterium
GCATTTGGTGGAATTCGCATCACCCGCTGCAAAATTCGTGAATTTTGCACAGCCGCGCCGCGGCGGAGTCGGTAAATCCCGATGCGCGGCGGGGCAGGGGCGTGCAAAATTGGTGGGGTTTTGCTCATGGCGTGAGGAAAGTAGGGAGAAAGGAACAAGGAGTGAGGGGACGGGAAACGGGGGACGGAAGACAGGAAGAAGTGAAAACTCCCTGCTCCCTGCGTACAAAAACACGAGCCGTGGGAGGTTCCGTGGCGGTTGGAACCTACCACGGCTCGTGTTTTGTCACGATGCCTTTTGGCTTTGCACAAAAACTCGGACTGTGGGAGGCGTCTCCGACGCCGATTCCGCGTACCACCACAACGCGTTGTGCATGGCAGCGCGAAATCGCGGTCAGAGACCGCTCCCACAAGAGTTTATGTGCAAAGCAGATGCCTTTTGGTATGTGTGTATAGTAGTCGATTGGGTGGCCCAAATCAAGGAGGGCGGGGCGATTTTTTGGGGGCGGCGTGACGCGGCGGCCCCCGGCGTGAAGAGCCGGGGGCTAAATGGGGGGAGGGGGGAGGGGCATGCGCGGGGGGGCGGTTTGCCACATGAGGGCGACTTCTTCGAGGGTGAGGCCGTAGGCCTCGTTGACGAGGTCCGAGAGATGGCGTTCGAGCGTGAGGGCTTCGGCGGCTTGGGCGCGGGCCGGCTCGATCGCGCGGGCGTGTTCGTCGCGGAGGCTTTTGAGGACCGCCACGAGAGCAGGTTCTTCCCAGATCATCGGGCTAGAAAAACGGCGCTTCACCTCAACGAATCGGGACTCAATCGAAGAGCATTCGCGATTCGATTCGTTTCTCGGTCCAAGGATTTCTGGCGGCAAAGTCGTCGAACTCCGTCGCGCGATTGAGTTCGCGGGCCACTTGCCTCAAGTCAAGCGCAGAGAGTAGATCAACGGTGATTGGTCGTTTGGCATCCCAGAAGACCAGGGAAGAATACAGGTCCTGGGCGTGCGGACTGCTCAGCAGCGCCATCAGAAAATACGCTTCGTGTTCATCAACGCAGGGAAGTGAGTAGCAAGTGTCGTCTAAGACAACCGGCTTATTCTGATGGGGCCCCACGCAGCCGAAGTTGAGAGACTTGTAGAACCCCGATATGGCAACCTTCCAAGGCGAGAAGGAGTACCCGCCGACGCCGAAGACCGAGAATTGAGGACGACCTCGATAGATTGAGCTGCTTCGCTGACTCAGCAACTCACGATGAGAGGTAAGGTATCCCCAGGTTTTTGGGGCGATTTGCCGAATGGACGAGGTATCTTGCCCAACTTCGCGTTGTGGCACCAGCATCCGTCGCGTCGGGTTGTTTGTTTTGCCATTTGCGAGTTCAGAACTCTTCAGCATCGGAAAAACAAAGTCGGCTTCGATGTCGACGTGTTCACCCAGGCCGTTGACAAGGCCCGATGGACCTTGAGCAAGTTCCATAACTTTGGAGCAATCGTGCTTGATCCCCGATCGCCACCGATAACACGAATCCCCGAGCAGATGGCGGCGGCGCTGGTAGGCGTCGAGGTCGGCGACAAGCCGATCCTCGTAGAGTCCAAATACGCAACGACGGGTGGAGTCGAAGAGGGAGTCGTAGACTTGGCACTCGCAAGTCGTCTGGCCCGGGGCCATTCGACAGTACAGAAGGCAGGCGTCGACGGCAGCAGCGAAATGCGTTGCCGCGTTGATTCTCCGGAGTTCGACATGCTCCAGTTGGAGGCCGCAGGTCCAGGCACGCTGTAAGGCTTTGCGAGCGACGATGGTTTTACAAAGTAAGGCGATCGTGGCGCGGCGGCCGTTGAGGCATTCAAGAAGATGCATGAGCATCCATTCGGAAATGTCGAAATTGCTCTTTCCGGTGATGGCCTCGACACCTTTGAATCCCTGCTGATTCGCCTTCTGCGGGAGATTGGAACTCCCAAGGGTGGAAAGGACAGAATTGGTCACCCAGGGGGGGTTGCCGACGACTAGAACCGGCTCCGCCATCGAGTCAAGCAACTGCTTCCAGTCGGCCTCGAAGAAATCCTCGACGCTCACCTGGCATTGCGGAAGGTCAGCCACAAGTTGTTGGCACTCGGAGACGTAAGCGGCGTTGACGTCAAAGCCATGAGCATCGATACCCGGGAATGCACGCGCCGCAGAGGCAAGTATCGAACCTTTTCCGCAGGTTGGCTCGATGATCGACGCTGGCGATTCGCCGGCAAGTTGAAGGAAGCGGCATACATCGCCCGCCAAGGCCCAGGGGGTCTGGAAGTCGCCAAACTCAGTCTTTTGAAGCGTCTTGGTCATCGCACTCGCAGAATTCCTGGAACCACGCCAGCTTGGTCAATGACTCGACGGTACTGAAGTCGCCATTGAAGCGCGTTGGATATTGTGAGATAGCCAAGCGGAGGCGGGTTCGTCGTGACTTCCTGGGCAAGTTGCTCCGCCTGGATCTCGTCCAGTGGCAACATGCGCTCGACAAAGTACGCGAGCAGGTCGTCCATGTTGCCCTCATTCTCAAGAATCTTACGAATACCGGCCGTCGTCTGCCAATCGGCCGTCGCTCGATCTTCTACGAAGATGACATGGAGCACATTTAGCGTCGCTGCTTGCGCTTGAGCGTCATCAATCTTGTCGTAGACAAAGACAAGTAGATGATATCCAAGCCCATAGACTTTCTGCCGGGCCGAGCGGAAGGGACATGATGACTGAGGCTGGCGAACGCTGGTGAACTTCATGTCCACGTTCAGCTCGGGAAAGTCAATCCCTTTCGCCGAACTGCCCACCGCGTAGAGGTAGCGATCGTGAAGGTGAGCCTGGAATTTGTGCTCGAAGTAAGTTCCAACAGCTTTGCCATCCGTCACGCCGTACATGGCGGGCTCGGGGTGCAGCGATTCCTGCGCAGCAAACGCCCGTGCCTCTGCGACTAGCGCATCCAAGGTGAGCAGTGGTTTCGAGTCCATAGGCATTCTTTTCGATAACCCGCATCATAGTGAACAAAAGTAGGTTTGGCGAGTGTGCAATTCCGCCGGCTTTCTGGAGTTGTTCCATTAAGATGGCGTCGCGACCATCGCCCCTCATGGCACCGGCGAAGCCTGGAAGGATTTCAAAGAAGTCGCGAGGAAGCCGGGGAGGATCTCGGATTCGCGGAAGGCGTCGATGCGCTCGGTGCGGATGAGGTCGGCCCAATGCTCGAGCTTGGGGCGGAAGTGCTCGATGTGCGGGCGCAGCGTGTAGGCGTCGACGTAGGGGCGGAGCACGTCGGGGCGGAAGAGGGGTTTGGCGTCGACGGGCACGAGTGGCTCGCGTGAGTGTCGGTGAGGAGGTGCGCTGCGTGGAGTTTAGCGGATGGGGATGTACGGTGCAGCAGGGCCGCGAGGCACTCGGGGAACATGCTCACGCGGACGAGAGCATGGCACGCAAAGGGGAAACCGGGGGCTAGCGCGGGTGCGGCTGATGGGATGCGTGGCGGCGAGAGGTCAGTCGTGCGATTTCAACGATCGCTCAATACGCGCCCGAGGCTTAGGCGATGCTTGCATTCTCTTCAACAGCTGCTTAGAAGTGATATCTATGAAGATTCGTCCTGCCACCGTTTGCCTGAGTTATCCGATCCATTCACTGGTTGCTAACTTCTTATTGAGTACGACGTCTGCCGCGGCGGTCGGCCTTTTCGCCAGCCTCGTCGCTGGCGCTGCGATGGCGCAGCAGATCATTGCGAAGCCGGTTGTGCAATCGAGCTGGAGCGGATTCGGCGCGGACTTCAAACCCAATTGGGTCGGGAGTACGGAGCGCGTGGATTTTCCGTTGGGCAATCCCGGCGGGGGCACTGCTACTATCGGTCCCGATGCACCCTCCTGGCCCCTTCAGCATCCCATTAGCTTGCTCTACGCCAATCGCTCACACTTACTCTACACGAGCGCGAGCGTGGGGTGGGTGCGCACATCGTCCAATCACCATTATCTGGTGCGCGACAAGGGGGCTTCCACGACCAAGGAGGCACGCTTCGCCCGTATCATCAACTTGCAAGACCTCGTGGTTGACCAGGCATCAGCGGTGGCCGAGATGACGTCGACGGTCCTCGATAACTCGCTCAACGTGACGGGTCGACTCTCGAGCGCGGCTACGATCGCACCAGGGGCGCTAGGCGCCGGCTCCGCGAGCGCATCAGTAACGGCCGTCCTGGAAGCGGCATACTTTGTGAGCAGCCCACTGGCATTCACGCTCAAGGGCAAACTGTCGCGGTCGGCCGCTGTCGACCTTACGTTTCATCTGTACGATGGCGATCACCGCGAACTCTACTCACTAACGGCCCCAAGCAACGGAGCGTGGGCTTTCGATCTTTCGGGCATACTTACACCAGGGTCCTACAAGATCGAAGTCAGCGGACAGGTCGAGGCCAACGTGTACGAAGACGCCGGCGGCATGGGCGAGTACAGCGTCGCCTTTCAGACAACCGCGCCCCTTACGGCGGACTTCACGGGTGACGGCCGCGTCGATGCGTCGGACCTCGCCAAATGGCGCGGTAATTTTCGAGTCAACGGCGGAAGCGATGCTGACGGTGACGGTGACAGCGACGGCAACGACATCCTGGCGTGCAGCGGCAGCTAGGAATGCGCACCGTCTCATCGCAGTCCATGACGGCGCCCGAGCCGGAGGGCTTGCTGTTAGCGGCAATGGCAATGACAGGCTGCGTTCAAAGCCGGCGTCGCGCGATCGCGGCGAAAGCAGCGGTTCGCCGATCCTGCTAGGCAGAGAAATCAGAAGTCGAACCCGATGCCGCCGACTCCCATGTGATAGTTCATGTCTTTGAGTTGAACCGTCCAAGAGGAGGTGGGAGCGTGCGTGGGATCCTGCGTGGAACCGAATGTGTGGGTCGTCGACCCAGCGTAGAGATAACGATACTCGGTGAACAGGAACATGCGATCGGTCAGCTTCACGCGGAAACCGGCCTTGACTTGCGCCGACAGGCCCAAGGCGGACGAATTCGGGTTGGCGTTGAAATGGTTCAGGCCCGGCTCCGCCGGCTGAAGCTGGAGAGAATTCGCGCCATCGATCTTAACGTTGGTCATGCCCAGACCGCCGCCGATATACGGATAGAAATTCACCAGGGGCGTCTGGAAACTGACCACCGCATTCGCCAGCAGGGCGAAGTTGTCCATAGGGAAGGAGTCGTCGAAAAGATGCTCGGGTAGTCGGACGGTGTCATTGTTGAGTTGCGCACTTTGCGTGCCGGTCAAATACATGCCTTCGAATTCGACGGCGGGCAGCAATCCCCAACTCCCTTCCGGCGCATCGCTCGTCCATTCATGACCGATCTGCATGCCGAACAGTGCGACCCCGTCGGTACTCGAACTACCGACGGCGTTGACGCTCAAGGGGCCGCCCTCGGCCTCAGTGAAATAGGCCGTCCCCATTTGGTCGATGCTATTGATGTTGGATGAGCCGCCGCCGCCAAAAACGCCCGCGTACATCCCGCGACCCATCGGGGCGCCGTGGCCCTGAGCTTGGACCGTGGAACACGATGCGATGAGAATTAAGATGCCGGCGAGGTCCGGCCGTAAAACGCGCCTGAGCGGTTGAAGCATGTAGCCCTCCATCCATGGAGCAGTCTGTTGTTAAGTAGATCGGTTAGGCGGCCGACAGACCTTTGCGTTCCTAATGTGGAATTCCACACGACCACCTGAACGAGTTTGCTCCCACATAGTCGGCCCTTTGGGGTGAACTACCTCAATCGCCCAGCGCCGAGCTAGAGCCACTGAAATGTGCACTCCGCCGTAGGCAGCGTAGACCCTGCCGGCTGCGGCTGGATGCAGAGTCAGCATCCAAGCGGAATACCGCAAGACTTAGAGCTGCCGGGACAAGCAGCAACGGGGACTTACTTTGCCTCAACCAAAGATAGGGCAAACAGCATCGACCCGCCGTGCTTCAGAGCCAAGAGAATTGTTTCTGTACCTAGCGGAGGGCATGGGATTCGAACCCACAACCGGTTTCCCGGCACCTGAATTCCAATCGGATTCGGGATTCTCGTAACCTACTTCGCTGTCGAAAGTTGCGGCGAGGGGTGAGAGTTCCTTATACCCAGGCTTGCCGGGCGGGATTGTCAAAATCATCATTGATTGGCAATGCAAGTCGTTGGCGCAGCAGCACGGACCAAGTCTGCCCGCCTCGCGGAAGGGGTAGCCGTTTGCAATGCTGTCATCATGCTACGCCACGCCCACCTTGTGCTTCAAGTCTTCGAGCAATTCGATTGCCGCGGCAATTTCGGCTTTCTGACGGGCGGGATCCATTGGATTCTCGCACTCGTTTGTCAGTGAATCCACGCAACCGATCTCGGCGAGCGTGCGTAAGTAATCATCGAAGTTCAGGCCTCGCGTCCAATCAGACGCATACTCTCATGCGAGCAAAGGCGATGTCTCACGAACTGCAGTATGGCTTCCACGAAGTTTATGCACTCTCACCAACACATCTGACAATACTTTAGCCGGCGGTTGACTGGCGTCGATGCGATGCACGATGGCAGCGGGATACTCATCCAGGAGCGGCAAGGTTTCTTCGGCGAAGAGTCGCAGGCGGTCGTGGACAACCCTCTTGCTGGCGTCGTCAACTCTCGACTCTACGGCGGAGCGATGAAGCATTCTCTCGACGAGTATTTCCGCGTCGAGGCATTCGAGATAAAAGACGCCCTGAATGGCAACCCGTTTGGCGAGGTCCGACG
>JANOIK010000518.1:0-7092 GCA_031407585.1 Planctomycetota bacterium
TGGGTCATGGCGCTGCCCGTGATCGAGGAGTGGGCCGCGAAAGGCAAGCCGTACCTGCCCGGCGCCGCGCGGCCCGATGAGTTGCCGCAGGCTGATATCCCGGCGTTCCCCGGCGCCCAGGGCGGTGGCATGTACAGCTTCGGCGGACGCGGCGGACGCGTGATCGTCGTCACCAGCCTCGACGACCGCGGCCCCGGCACGTTCCGCGAGGCGTGCGAAGCCGGCGGCCCCCGCATCGTCGTCTTCAACGTCGCCGGTATCATCCGGCTCAAGGAAAAGATCCTCGTCCGTGCGCCCTACATCACCATCGACGGCTCGAGCGCGCCCGGCGACGGCGTGTGCATCGCCGGCGACACGGTCGAGCTCGAGACGCACGACGTCATCATCCGCCACATGCGGTTCCGCCGCGGCGAGACCTGGGTCGGCGATCGAAACGACTCGATCGGCGGCAACCCCGTTGGCAACATCATGATCGACCACGTGTCGGCGAGCTGGGGCATCGACGAGAACATGTCGATGTACCGCCACATGTACCAGCCCCCGGGGGGCGGCCGCGAGCTCAAGCTGCCGACCGTGAACATCACGATCCAGAACTCGATCTTCAGCGAGTGCCTCGACACTTATGACCACTCGTTCGGCAGCACCATCGGCGGCTACAACAGCACGTTTCACCACAACCTGTGGGCGTGCAACACGGGCCGCAATCCGAGCGTCGGCATGATCTACGACTTCACGCTCGCCAACAACGTAATCTACAACTGGAAGCACCGCACGGTCGACGGCGGCGACCACAAGAGCTTCTACACGATCGTGAACAACTACTTCAAGCCGGGGCCGACGACGCCGGTCGACGAGCCGATCGGCCATCGCTTGCTCAAGCCCGAAGCGCGGCGCAGTCGCGAGCCTAACACCGACTTCGGCCGGGCGTTCGTGGCCGGCAACATCGTTGAGGGCAACGACCGCGTCACCGCCGACAACTGGGACGGCGGCGTGCAGGTCGACGTGGCCGACGGTTACGATCCCGACGTGGTGCTGCCGAAGGTGCGCAGCGACGAGCCGTATCCGCACGCGTATCTCGAAGTGACGCCCGCGGCCGAAGCGTACGAGGACGTGCTGGACAACGCCGGCGCGACGAAGCCGCACCGCGATGCGGTCGACGAGCGCGTCGTGAACATGGTGCGCACCGGCACGGTGACGTACGTCGAAGGGCAGGGGATCATCACCGACATTTCGCAGGTCGGCGGTTACCCCGAGTACCGCGGCAAGCCCTACGCCGACGCCGACAGCGATGGCATGCCGAACGATTGGGAGACGGCCCACGGCCTGAACCCCAACGACGCGGCTGACGCGGCGGGCGACCTCAACGGCGACGGCTACACAAACATCGAGGATTTCCTCAACGGCCTCGACCCGCAAGCCCCGAAGCAAACATGGCCCACGCCGCGCACGTACAAAGCCGAGTTCGACAACGTGCGGTAGAACACTGAGCGCCATCTAACCAGAACTGCTCTGGCTCCCTCCCCCTTGAGGGGAGGGCTGGGGAGGGGGTCGAAGCGGGTACCCGGCCTCCAAGAAACCAATCGCGAATTCAAGCGTGTACCCAGCAAATCACCCCTCCCCCCACCCCTCCCGCTCACGGGGAGGAGAGCGGAAGAGATTCTGAACTCGCCCTACTCAAGAAATAGCTTTCCAATTATGCGACTCCGCACGCTCCTCGCCACGCTTAGCGGCCTCGTCCAACTGCTATCCCATAGCGCATCCGCCCAAGACGCCCCCTCCGCACTCCACCCCGCGCGCTTGCGCTGCGAATCCGCTGTCGACCCGCTCGGCGTCGACGCCCCCCAACCGCGGCTCTCGTGGATCGTCGAGAGCGACCGTCGCGGCGAACGCCAGACGGCCTACCACATCCTCGTCGCGTCGACCGCCGAAACGCTCGGCGAGGACCGCGGCGATCTGTGGGACTCGGGCAAGTTCGCGTCCGATCACACGCTGCACATCGCCTATAAGGGCGAGCCGCTCGCCTCGTCGCAGCAAGTGTTCTGGAAAGTTCGCACGTGGGACGCGGCGGACGCGGCGAGCCCCTGGAGCGACGCCGCCACGTGGACGATGGGCGTCGTGCGCCTCGAGGACTGGAAGGCCAAGTGGATCGTCGCCCCCTGGGGGTCCGAATCGCTGCTCGCGCGGCGTGAGTTCGACGTGAGGCCGGGCCTCAAGCGGGCCATCGTCCACATCACGGGCCTCGGCCAGTTTGAGCTGTCGCTGAACGGCGCCAAGTGCGGCGAGAATCTGCTCGCCCCCGGTTGGACCAAGTACAACAAGACCGCGCTCTACGAAACGCACGACGTCACCGCGATGCTCCGCGAGGGCAAGAACGCCATCGGCCTCGCGCTGGGCGACGGCATGTACCACACCGAGCGCCGCAATCGTTTCAGCAAGTTCCAGGGCAGCTTCGGCCCGCAGCGCGCGTTCGGGCAGATCGAGCTCCAGTATGCCGACGGCAGCCGCGACGTCGTGGGAACGGACGAAGCGTGGCAAGTGACCCCCGGCCCCGTGACGTACAACGACATCTACGGCGGCGAGGACTACGACGCCCGCCGCCTGCCGCGCGGTTGGGACTCGCCCAACTTCGACGCCGCCGGTTGGGAGCACGCCGTCGAGCTGGTGCGCCCGAGCAGCGAGCTACGCGGCCTCACGGCGAGCGCTCCGCCGCTCCGCGCGATCGAGTCGCGCAAGCCCGTCGCGGTGAAGAAGCTCTCCGACTCGCGCGACGTGATCGACTTCGGCCAGAACGCATCGTACATGCCCCGCATCCGGGTGACCGGCCCGGCGGGCAGCACCGTGCGGCTCACGCATGCCGAGGTGGTGCGCGACGATGGCCCACAAAAGGGCGAGATCAACCGCGACACGTGCGGCGGCAACCGCGGCGGCGCTTGGTGGCAATACACCAAGGCCACCGATGGCGAGGAAGCCTGGTTCCCGCAATTCTTCTACGCTGGCTGCCGCTACCTGCAACTCGATAAGATCCCCGCCACCGAGGGCGGCGAGTTGCCCCAGCTCGCGGAGATCGAAGGCGTCGTCGTCCACTCGATCGCCGAGCCGCTCGGCACGTTCGAGTGCTCGAACGAACTGCTCAACCGCATTCACGCTCTCGTGCGTTGGGCGCAGCGGTCGAACATGGTCTCGGTCCTCACCGATTGCCCGCACCGCGAGAAGCTTGGGTGGCTCGAGCAGTACCACCTCAACGGCCCGTCGATTCGCTACGAGTTCGACGTCGATCGCATCTTCACGAAGGGGATGCGCGACATGGCCGACTCGCAGACCGACGAAGGGCTGATCCCAAACATCGCCCCCGAGTTCACGGTGTTCCCCGGCACGTTCCGCGCGGCGGCCGAGTGGGGCGCCGCGTTCCTGCTCGTCCCCTGGCAGCAGTATCAGTTCACCGGCGACCCGTCGCTCATCGCGGCCTACTACCCGCAAATGCAGAAGTATATGGACTACCTGGCAACGAAGGCCGAGGGCCACATCGTCGAAGAAGGCCTCGGCGACTGGTACGACCTGGGCCCCGCCGACCGGCCGGGAGTCGCGCAGCTCACGCCGCCGGCGGTCACCGCCACGGCGTTTTACTTTCACGACGTGCAGCTCATGGCCCGCTTCGCGAAGCTGCTTGATAAGACCGAGGACGCCGAACGATACACGAAGCTCGCCGACGATATTCGCGCCGCGTGGCTCGCCAAGTTCCGCAATGCCAAGGGCACGTTCGCCACGAACTCGCAGTGCTCCAACGCACTCGCCCTGGTGATGGGACTGGCCGACGCCGAGGATCGCGACTCCGCGCTCGCCGCGCTGGAAAAAGACGTCCGCGATCGTGGGAACGCGATGACCGCGGGCGACGTCGGCTTCCGCTACCTGCTGCTCGCGCTCGCCGAGGGCGGCAAGTCGGAGACGATCTACGACATGATCAACCAGGACGACAAGCCCGGCTACGGCTACCAGCTCAAGAAGGGCGCCACCGCGCTGACCGAGGCGTGGGACGCCAACAACAACGCTTCGCACAATCACTTCATGCTGGGCCAGATCATCGAGTGGTACTACAAGCACCTGGTCGGCATCAACTTCGACGAGAGCTCGCCCGGGTTCAAGCACATCGTCATCCGCCCCACGCCGGTGGGCGATCTCGAATGGGCCGAGGCCACCTACAACTCCGTGCGCGGCGAGATTGCTTGCTCTTGGCGCCGCGAGGGCGACGAGTTCACGCTCGAGGTGACGATTCCCGCCAACACCACCGCGACGGTGTATGTTCCCGGCGACGGCGCGGGCGGCGTCGCCGAGAGCGGCAAGCTCGCCACGACGAGCGAAGGCGTGAAGTTCCTGCGACAGGAGGGTGACCGTGCCGTGTACGCCGTGGAGTCGGGCAAGTACAAATTTTCGTCGGAATTCTGAGGGCGCCTCGCGCGCTTGACACCCCCCATCCGGCTGTTTCTACTTAACCGTCCCGCCGCGGCTCTAGCTGCCGCTCGCAGATTCGACCCTAGGAGTTCCTCCCGATGCGCAAGGTTTGTCTCGCCCTCATCGTCGCCGCGCTGGTCGGCGGCGTCGCCCGTCCGGCCGCCGCGGTGCTGCAGTTCTACCAGGTCTTCGACAAGGTGTATCTCGCCGAGAACCCCAACGAAGAATTCAAGAAGGCCGCGCACGATCCCAAGATGCGTTGCCTCATCTGCCACCAGGGCCGGCTGCGGAAGAATCACAACCCGTACGGCAAGCACCTCGTCGAGCTGCTCGACCGCAAGACCGACGCGAAGGACGTCGAGAAGATCAAGGCGGCCCTCGCGAAGGTCGGCGAGATGCACAGCGATCCCGACGACGACGCGAGCCCCACTTACGCCGAGATGATCGAAGCGGGCACGTTCCCCGGCGGCACGCTGGAAGAGGCGTCCGCGGAGCCGCCGAAGGCGCCGAAGGCGCCGTAAGCGGCGCGCTTCGAGTGGTTATCCCGCTCGGCTTGCGGTGAGCGTGGCGGACATCATCACGGCGACGGCAAGAAACAGCCAACCGACGCGCCGTCGCGTCGCGGGCGCCGCGTCGCCGAACGTCACCGCCGCCAGGCTTTGCAGCAGCCCCACGGCCAGGAGCACGCCGAGGGCGAAGCAGGCCGTCGCGGTCGCGTCGTCGCCTAATAGGGCCTCCTGCGTGCGCGCTCGGCTGGCCAGTAGCACCCACGCGCCGACCGGCAACTGCAAGAGCGACGCCGCGAGCGCCGCGCCCGCCAGACGCGACATGACGCGGTCATCGTCGGGGCCGTTCGGCGCCTCGCCCCGCGCAGGCCACAGCGCGAACACGGCCGCCCCGGTGATCGACGCGAGCACGAAGTGCAGCCACAGCGCCAGCACCTCCGGCCTCGCCGCGAGGCGGAGCAGGGCCCGTCGCTCGATCATCGCGTCGGCGGCCCACCGCGCGTCGCCCGCGAGCTTGCCGATGATCGCCATCAGCGGTGGGAAGTGATAGAGCAGGTTCGTGACGCTCGCCAGCGCCACAAGCCGCACCCACACGGGCCGCCGCCGTCCGCCGCGCATCAGGAGAAGCAGCCCCGCCAGGCATGCCGCGGAGAAGACAAGCTCTGCCCCCGCGAACCAGTACGCGGACGCGGGAAATCGCGCAAGCGCCGCCCGCAGTCCCTCGCGCGCCTCGAGCAGCAAGCCGCCGCCGAGCGCCGACCCCAGAGCGAGCGCCCCCAGCGACCCCGCCGCCACGCGCCGCGCCAATCGCAACGCCCCCTCCCCGCCGCGCTGCACCGCCCACGCACACACCAGCGGCCCCGCCGAAGCGACGTTCATCGCCGCCAAATGCGTGCCCATGAGCACGGCGCCCAGCAGCGTTCCCAACGCGGTTCCGCCATCGGTGAGGCTCAAGACTGCCATTCCGCCATTCTAGTTGACGCCCACCGGGCGAATAGGAGCACCCGACCGCAACGCACGGGGCGTGAAGCGGGGGCCCGTGAAATTGACAGCGCCCGGCGTCGCCGACTAGGATCGACTAGGCCCAACGCGGCGCCCACCGCCGCGGCGCCGCCGGTTCCTCGCGGGCGATTAGCTCAGTTGGTAGAGCGCTACCTTTACACGGTAGATGTCGGGGGTTCGAGCCCCTCATCGCCCACTAGTTGTAAGTCCCGCCGAAACAAGAGTTTCTGTTACCTGCCGACGTAAGGCAGGGCGGCGTTTTCCTCGGAGCCAAAACGGAAGATTCCGTTTTGCGCTTTCACCAGGGAGACACGCACCATGCCGAAGCTCAAAAGCTCCGTTCCCAAGTACCGGAAGCACAAGCAATCGGGGCAGGCAATCACCACGATTAACGGGCGGGACCATCTGCTAGGTCCGCACGGCACCCGGGCCAGTAAGTTCGAATACGATCGGCTCATCGCCGAGTGGCTCGCATCGGGACGATCATCGTCCTACGGCGCCCCACAGTATGACCTCACCGTCGTGGAGCTGGCGGCCGACTATCTGAAATACGCCAAGGGCTACTACGGCGCAAGCGTCCGCGGCAGCTACGCCACAATGGTCAACGCCATCCGACCGCTCAATCGGCTGTACGGCATGACGACGGCCGCTGAGTTCGCAGTCGTGCAATTCAAGGCGGTTCGCCAATCGTTGCTCGCCAAAGATCTCAGTCGGACCTACATCAACGAGATCATGCGACGGATCGTCGCCGTGTTTCGTTGGGGCGCCGCGGAGGGGAGGATTCCCGCCAGCGTTCCACAGAATCTCGGCATCATCCCCGGGCTGCGGAAGGGGCGCAGCGATGCGCGGGAAACGATGCCTATCAAACCAGTCGCCTCGGCTGTCGTCGAGGCGACGCTCGCGCACGTTTCGCCCATCGTGGCAGCGATGATTCGGCTGCAAATGCTCACCGGAGCCCGCCCCGGGGAGATATGCAATCTCACGCCGGGCGTCGTCGAAGGTCTGCATCATCTCATCGATGGTGCGCACCTGGCAGCGGCGGTAGATCTTCCCCACTTCCGTGAGCACGCACATGGCGATGTGCTTCGCGTGGATATCGAGCCCGACGTAGAACATAAGAGCCTCCTGAGTCAGTGGC
>JANOIK010000525.1:0-5384 GCA_031407585.1 Planctomycetota bacterium
CCGCCGGCCTTCAGCAGCGTTTGCTTCGCCAGCGTCTTGTCCTTGATGCTCTTGTTGCCGAGGTAGCTCACGTAGCGAATCGTGGGACGCTCGACGACTTGGAAGATGACGACGCGACCCTGCGGCGTCTTCTCGTAGAGCGATTTCACATCGACGAACCACCCCAAGCCCGCGAGCTTTCGCACGTCCCGCTGCACGACCGTTTGGTCGAACGGCCGGCCCGCACGCGTGGTGAGTTGGCTGGCGATTTGCGTGGTCGAGGTTGTCTCGTTGCCGATGATGCGAATTTCAACGACCGTCTCGGACTCGGCGAATTCCGGCGACGGCGCCGGCACGCTCTCGGTTGGCGGCGCTGCCGGGGCGGCGCCAGGCGCCGAAAGGCCGTAGCGGTCGGGCGCCGGAAGCGATTCCTGCGCATTGCAGCGCCATGTCGCGACGCACGTGGCGCAGGTGAGGGCGCAAAACGCGATCGCCGCGCGGCACGTCGACAAACCGGGCGGTCTGGTGAAACCCAGCGGCATTGGGCGTTCCGAACTGCGGGAGAGGCTGGAAAAAGACGAGCTTTGCCGACATGCCGCGCGCAGCCGCGCAGCATGTCCGCCAAATTGGTCGGCGAGGAATACTGGATGCCGCCGAGCGCGACAAGCCGACTTGAGTCGGGAGTCTTATTCATGTTTTGGCGCGACAACGGTGACTTCGTTCTCGGGGCGCCATGCCCACGTCCCGGCGAGGGCATGCTAGCCCTAGAAATCGCATGGCCACTCAAAGCAGTGGCCATGGCACACGAAAGCTCATAGCCGGGGCACAGATCAGCCGGCACGCGCTAGCGTCCGGTTTCTGCGTTTCTGATAGCAGCGCGGCGCAACGATAATGCACCCCTAGAAATCCGCGGCGCCGTACGATTGCAGCTCGGCGTACGGCTTGTGCGAGAAGTTGCGGAACCGCGTGAACTCGTGAACCCAGGTGAGCTTCACATCGCCCGTCGGCCCATTGCGCTGCTTGCGAACCAGCAAATCCGCCTCGCCGCGGACGCGCTCGCGATCCTCTTCGTTCGTCTGATAGTACTCGTCGCGGTGGACGAACATCACCACGTCCGCGTCCTGCTCGATGGCGCCACTCTCGCGCAGGTGGTTGAGCTGCGGCTTGTTCGAGTGCGACGATTCGACCTGACGGTTGAGCTGCGCGAGGCACAGCACGGGGACTTCCAGCTCGCGGGCTAGGCCCTTGAGCCGCCGGGAAATCTTCGACACCTGCTCCTGCCGAGGGTCGCGGGGGTTGTCGGGGTCGATGAGCTGCAGATAGTCGACGACGATCAATCCCAGGTTCTCGCGCCGCTTGAGCCGCCGGGCGTTCGCGGCGATTTCCGTCATCGTGCGGCTGGGAGAATCGTCGATATACAACGGCGCCTGGCTGATTTCTGCCGCGGCGTGCACTAACTTGCGTCGCTCGTCCTGCGTGATCGTGCCGTTGCGCAGTCGGTTGCCATTCACTTCGGCGACCGAGCACAACAGGCGGTCGCCGAGTTCGATCGCCGACATTTCGAGGCTCACGAACAGCGTGGGCACCCGGGCCTGCATCGCGGCGTGCTCGGCCATATTCATGGCGAGCGCCGTTTTGCCCATACTGGGCCGCGCGGCGAGCACGATCAACTCCGACTTCTGGAGGCCGCCGGTGATCTGGTCGAAGTCGTCGAACCCCGAAGGCACGCCGCCGAATGCGTGCTGGTGATCCATCCGGGCGTCGATGCGGTCGAGCGACTCCTGAAGGACCTCGGCGATTGGCGTTGTCTGCCCCGCGCCGCGGTCTTCGAGGATCGCGAACACGCGCTCCTCGGCCTTGCTCAGAATCTCGCGCGTTTCGCAGGTGGGGTCGTACGCAAACTGCTGGATGTCGACGCTCGCGTGAATGAGCGAACGCAGCACCGCTTTGTCGGCGACGATCTTCGCGTAGAACTCGCCGTGCGCCGCGGTGGGCACTTCGCGGCCGATCTCGGCGAGATACGCGGCGCCGCCGACCGCTTCGTAGGCGTCGGCCTTTTTAAGTCGATCGACTAGCAGCATCAGATCGATGCGCTGCCCGCCGTCGTGCATTGCGAGCAGTTGCTCGAAGATGCGGCGGTTGGCGTCGTCGTAGAAATCGGCCGCGCGAACGACGAGCGCGACTTCGTCAAACACCTCGGGCAGCAGCAGGATGCTGCCGAGCACGGCTCGCTCGGCTTCGACGGCCTGGGGGATCTGCCTGGCGTACAGGTCGCCCGCGCCGCCGGAACCACTGGCCCCGTCCATTGAGCCGCCGCGACTTCCGTTTCCGCTGGACATGACGCGCTCCCTCGTCGGTGTTTCGGCTTGCTTGCCTCGGTAACGCGAACCGCCGGCTTGCGCCGGCGGCTATTTCTCTCGCGAGTTTGCGCGGCGCGGTCGCGCGCGGCGCTCTTACGAGTCGCCGCCGACGGTTGGCACGACCCACACCTTGAGCTCGCCTTCGACTTCGCTCGCGAGGCGGAACTTCACGGTGTACAGGCCGAGTTCCTTGAGCACGCCGTCGAGCTTAATCTGGTCGATATGCATCGCGATGTCGTTCTTCTTGAGCGCCGTGACAATCTCGGGGGCGCCCACGCTGCCGTAGAGGTGGCCGTCTTCGGTTGCGTTGGCCTCGATCGTGATGCTCTGCTTCGAAATTTCGATGGCCTTCTTGCGAAGATCCGCCTGGTGTGACTTTTCGATGGCCTGCAGTTTCGCGCGGTGCTTGTCGACCATCCGCTTGTGGTGGTCCGACGCCATCGTGGCGAGGCCCTGTGGAATCAGGTAGTTCAGCGCGTAGCCGACGCGCACCTCGACGACCTCGCCTTGCTTGCCGAGATCGTCGACGTTGTGGATCAGCAGCAGCTCAACGCCATTGTGCGGCCCGCGCGGCAGGCGATTGGCGACGGACGGGTTCTTGCGAGACTTGGTTTTCATCGTGTGCTATGTCACTTGGAAACGAATGGGTGATTTGATCGCGGCTGCTTCGGAAAGCGCCGCCGTTAGAACGGGATTTCGTCGGGCGGGAAACCGGCGGCGCTCGATGAGCCGCTCGAGGATGCACTCGGCGCCGGGCCGGAATCGTAGCCGTCGTCGTAGGATTCTTCGTGTGACTGTTGCTGCGGGCGACCGCCGCCGGTGGCAGCGCGGGCGCCGCCACCGCCGCCTCGTGGACCGCCGCCGCCTTCGCGGCTGCCGAGCATCTGCATCTTCTCGCACACCACGCGGAGCTTGCTGCGCTTCTGGCCGTCTTTTTCCCAGGAGTCAAGCTTCAGCCGACCCTCGATGAGCACCGGGGCGCCTTTGCTCAGGTACTCGTTGGCGACCTCGGCCGTGCGGCCCCACATCGTCACGTCGACGAACGTGGTCTCGTCGACCCACTGCTCGCCGCGCTTCACGCGGTCGTTCACGGCCAGGCCGATCTCAGACACGGCCGTGCCGCTGGGGATGTAGCGCAGCTCGGGGTCGCGAGTGAGATTGCCAACCAGGATGACGCGGTTAAAGCTTGCCATGGCAACAAGTCCTGTCGGGGCGAGGCACTGGGGCGGTCACGTGAACGGCTGTACGCCAATTTACCGAAACCGCGGTGCGGATGCAAATCGCCCGTTTATTTTCGATTGCGTTTTCTCTGCCGCGTTTACTCAACGCCGGCGCCAACGGCTTCCGGTTCCTCGACGGCCGCAGCCGGTTCGGGGACCGCGACTTCGCCCTTGGCGTGGGCGAGGATCGGCTCGACCAGGCTGTCCGGCAAGCGGACGAACAACTGCCGCAGGACGGCGTCGTTGATCTCGCACTGGCGGGTCAGGGCGGTGAGCTGCGGGGTCGGCAGCCGGAAGTACATGAGCCAGTAGGCGCCCTTGCGCTGGCCTTTGATTGCGTAGGCCAGGCGGCGCTCTTCCCACAGCCGGCTGACGAGCAACTCGCCGCCGGCGGCCTCGACGTAGCCTTCGATCTCGCGGGCCAGGGCATCGCGATCGCGCGCGAAGCGGTTCGAGTCGAAGATAAACAGACCTTCGTAAACGCCAGTGTTATCAGCCAAGATCGTGCTCCCGAGTTAGAAGCGGTCAGCGGTCAGCTTTCAGCGGTCAGCCAGAGTTGTCGACGGAGTCGCTCTTTTTCTGGCTGAATGCTGACGGCTGAACGCTGATCGCTCGCTGTCTAAACTTTCCCGTTGTATTTACTCATGGCCGGGGCGATTCCCTCGCTGGCCCACAGCTTCACCGCGTCGGCCGCTCGTGCGATCTCGACGTCGATGATCTCCCGATCGCCTGCCGTGAATTTTCCCAACACAAAATCCGCCGGGTCCCAGCGGTCCGGGACCGGGCCGATGCCGACTCGCAATCGCGGGAACGCGTTGGTTCCCAGGGCGCGAATCACATCGGCCAAACCGTTCTGTCCACCGTCGGTTCCCTGCGACCGCAATCGCAGCTGCCCGACGGGCAGTTGGAACTCGTCGCAGATCACCATCACGTCTTCGTGAGAAACCTTATAAAAGTCGAGAGCCTGCCGCACGCTCGTTCCGCTGCGATTCATGAATGTCTGCGGGGCGAGCAGCAGGGCTGACTCGACGCCGAGGGGACACTCGCAAATCTCGCCGTCGAACTTCTTGCGGGGCGCCGTGGCGCCGCATTCGCGGGCCAGTCGGGCCACGACCTCGAAGCCGACGTTGTGCCGCGTTCCTTCGTACTTTCTCCCAGGGTTTCCCAGTCCGACGACTAGTTTCATCAAATCGCCCTACATTCAGCGGCGAGCCGAGGCTCGCCGACGCCCCGCGAGCGGGGCGGCTAAATGGTGGGGGTTGGTTGCAATAGGGTTTACTTCTCTTCCGCTTCCTCGTCGTCGGCCTTGCGGCCGATGACTTCGGGCTCGGCGCCGGCTGCGGTGAGGTCTTCCTCGACCTCGGCCGCGGGCTCTTCGCAGTGGACGGCGGGGGTTTTCGGATCGGTCACGAGCGTGGCG
Organism: Planctomycetota bacterium; assembly: GCA_031407585.1. GTDB lineage: Bacteria > Planctomycetota > Planctomycetia > Pirellulales > Lacipirellulaceae > Lacipirellula. The sequence goes on from JANOIK010000525.1 coordinate 4,980, forward strand.
CCCTCGGGCAGATCGTAAATATCCGCCGCAGTCAGGTGGCCGTGGAGCTCGAGGTGATTGATGTTGATGTGGAGCGCCTCGGGGATCGAAATCGGCGAGGTTTCGATCTCCACGTGGTGCAGCATGTGCGAGACGACGCCGCCGGTCTTCTCGCCGGGGGCCTCGCCCTTGAGCAGCAGAGGCACCTCGACGGTGACTCGCTCGTTGGCGTCCACCCGCAGCAGGTCGACGTGCATCAGGTGCCGCTGGAACGTGTCCCACTGCACGTCCTGCAGCAGGGCCTGGCCGGTGGCGTCGCCCGCGAGGTCGACCACCTTGTGGCCGAGGCGGAGCGTGGCGCGGAGCTGGTCGGCGGGCACGCTCACCATGAGCGGCTCCTCGCCGTGGCCGTAGACGATGCCGGGA
>JANOIK010000537.1:0-1658 GCA_031407585.1 Planctomycetota bacterium
AGCCGTCATCCCGTCGACCTGGGCCGCGGCCGGATCGGCGCCATCGGCGATCAGCGTCTTCACCGCCGCCGAGTCGCCGCGCTCCGCCGCATCCGCCACTTGCGCAGAAGCAAATTCATCCGCCGCACTCACGGCATTCCGCGCGAGAAGCACGAGCACGAAGCCAACGGCAAGCACCAGGTTCTTCACGGCGACCCAATCAGCTTTGCGTATGAGTTACTAAGTACGGAGTACTCCGTACCGGGTGTCATGCACTCGTCCGCGTGGGCATGTCCGGTGCTCCCCGCGAAGACATGCCCACGAAGACGAGGGCATGCCCCACGAAAGACCCTCACTTCCCCTACACATCCAGCGGCTCAAACAGCTCATCAATCTGCCCCCGACTATCCGCAAACGTCTCGATCGGCACGCCCACCTTGTTCAGGAGCGTCAGGTGCAAGCTCGCCAGCGGCGTCGGCTTGTCGAATCGAATGTGCCGCCCGCCGCGCATCTTCCCCGCCGCACCGCCGGCGACCAGGATCGGCAGATTCTGGTGATCGTGCACGTTGGGGTTCCCCATGCCGCTGCCGTACAGATACAGCGAGTGATCGAGCAGCGACCCGTCCCCCTCGGGCGTCGCCGCCATCTTCGCCAGAAACTCGGCGAACAGCGACACGTGGAACTCGTTGATCTTCGCCACCTTGGCGATCTTCTCGGGGTCGTTGCCGTGATGCGTGAGCGGATGGTGCGGATCCGACACACCGATCTCCGGGTACGTGCGGTTGCTCGTCTCGCGGGCGAGCTGGAACGTGATCACCCGCGTCATGTCTCCCTGCAGGGCGAGAATCTGCAGGTCGAACATCAGTCGCGCGTGATCCGCGTACGCCGCCGGCACGCCGACGGGTCGATCGAGATCGGGCAGCGGGTTATCGCGCGCCGTCGACTCGGCCAATTGAATCCGCCGCTCCACTTCGCGCACCGCGTCCAGATATTCGCGCACGCGCTCGCGATCGCCGGCGCCGAGCGTGTTTTCCAGCCGGGCGATCTCCTCGGTCACCGAGTCGAGCAAGCTCGCCTTGGCTCGCAGCGCCGCGCGCCGATCGGCCGAACTGCCGCCCTCGCCGAACAGGCTTTCGAACACCAACCGCGGATGCGCCTCGGCCGGCAGCGGCGTCGTGGGCGACGACCACGAAAGGTTGTTCTGGTACACGCACGCATAGCCGTTGTCGCACTGGCCCACTGTCGCCAACAGGTCCATCGCCATCTCCAGCGAGGGAAGCTGCGTCTGCTGGCCAATATGCTGCGCCGCAATCTGATCGGCCGTCGTCCCCAGGAAGTAATCGGTGCTCTCGGTCCGCTTCGCCGTCACGGCGCTCAAAAACGTGCAGTTGGAAGTCGCGTGCGTACCGGGATAGGCGTTCTTTAGCTCCAGATTCGAAACGACCGAAACATGCTCGCGCACCGGCGCCAGCGGCCGCAGGATCGGCGAAAGCTCCTCGAGCGTGTCGCCCTCAAGCTTCCACCGCGAGCCGTCGCACCCCATGGGGATGAACACGTAACCCAGCCGCCGCAGCCGCGCCGGATTCGCGGGCGTCGCCGCCAGTGCCGTAAGCGCCGGCGACATCGCGTCGAGCAGCGGCAGCGCCAGCGAAACGCCGACGCCCTTCAAAAACGTCCGC
>JANOIK010000542.1:0-1578 GCA_031407585.1 Planctomycetota bacterium
ACGACCACGAGACCGTGTGGAAAACCGTGTGCTCGCGCATCGGTCGTCGCATCATCGCGCCGAACATTCCGGCGGATCGATTGCCGATCGATCCCGAGTTGAACTGACTCATCCTAATCTTGTCCCAATCTCGTCTCATTAGCAAAGGAGTTTGCCATGCAACATCATGAACGACGCTCGTTCCGCCGCACCGACTTGTACGTAGCCGCGGCGTGCCTGTCGCTGCTCGCCATGCTCTTCTCGCCCGTGCTGGCCCAAAACGTAGACGACGCCCGCCTCAACACGTGCATGAACCACTGCAAGCAAATGGCGCTCGGGTTGCTCAACCACGAAGCGGCTAAGGGATTCTTTCCGGCGGCGTCCACGGCCGAATTGTCTTCGCCGCCGGGCAACGACGGAGAGACGGAGCGCGCCGGTTACAGTTGGCAAACCATGACGTTGCCGTTCATGGAACTCCAAGCGACCTACAATGTCATCAGGAGCGCTTCGGAGAATTTCACCAAGGCGCCGCTCGCCGTACGGGTTAAAAGCGGCGGCGACGAGATCGTGGCTGCGACCAACCCCATCGAGATCTTTCTCTGCCCCGCCTTCGCGGGCGAGCCGACGGTCGACGTGGCCGCCTCGGACTACAAGAGCGGCGATGGCGGTGCCCCGGCACTCACCAACTACTTCGCCGTGTCGGCCAGCCATCTGGCGAAAGGCGACGGCGACGTGTGGCTCCTCGGCGGAAGCCCGACGCCGGAGGCCGTCATCCAGGGAGACGGCGTGCTCGCCATGTTCTCCAAAGCGGGACTCGACGCGGCTGGCTCGTTCGTAAAAATTCGCGGCACGACGTTCGCCGCAATTCGCGATGGCTCCAGCAACACTTTTCTCTTCGGCGAGGGCCGCGAGCAAGCCTACGCGGCGTGGATCGACGGCCAGGTCGCGTGGGTCGTCGCCGCGTGGCCCCAGAACCCCGACGAACCCCAGAAGATCGCCGACCCCGCGGAACCGACCGCGCAGCCAACGCTCGGCTGGACCGAGGCGCAGCGCGCCGCCAATTTCGCGACGATCGCCAAGCAGAAGTTCGGCGTGGCCGAGGCCGACGCGGGCGTCTACCTGCCCGAAGCCATGTGGAGCGGCACGAAAGATCGCAAGTTCGGCCCCAGCGGCAATCATCTCGGCATCGCGATGCACTCGTTCGCCGACGGTCACTCGAAACGCATCGCCGACACGATTGACCCGGCAGTTTACATGCACCTGACGACTCGCGCGGGACAGGAGATCGACTAGAGTGCCCGCTTAAGCACACGCGGCCCGCACCGACCCCTGCACGGGCGCATCGGGCGCCCTTGCGGCCCTTCTGCGCACCCAGGCATAATTGCCCGGTTCCATGCGCTGGTGCGCCCATGCGCCCTCCGCATTCCGCATTCAACTTTCCGCATTCTGAAGTCACCCGCCATGCCCCTTCTCGTCGTCGGCACCGTTGCCATTGATAACGTCGAAACCCCCACTGATCGCCGCAACGATCTGCTCGGCGGCTCCGCCACGCACTTCTCGCTGGCCGCAAACTTCTTCACCAACGTGCGCCTCATCAGC
>JANOIK010000554.1:0-1731 GCA_031407585.1 Planctomycetota bacterium
CTAAAACACTAAAAGCGGACAGTATGAGACCCAAAGCGGACACATCACGACGGCCCGAACGTCGCCGAAACCCGGAAAAAAGCCGCTCCCTTACCCAGACTGTTCCCATTCTGTCCGCGAGAAAACAGAATTCTGTCCGCCTGCCAGAATGGACAATTCCTGTCGGAGCCCAACTGGCCCATTTCGTCATTCGGACTTCGTCATTCCCCCATCCTTCGCTTCCCGCCGCTGCTCCAACTTCGCCAACAAATACGCCCACAACAATGGCAAGAAGGACACCAACACAATGCCCACCACCACCAACTCAAATCGTTCCTGCACCCACGGAATGTTCCCAAACCCAAACCCGGCGCCCAGGCACAACCCCACCCACAGCATGGCGCCCAAGACGTTGAAGATCGCGAACCGCCGATACTCCATCGACCCGCACCCCGCGACGAACGGCACGAACGTTCGCACGATCGGCAGGAACCGACCGAGCACGACCGCCTTCCCGCCGTACTTCTCGAAGAACGTCTTGGCCTTCATCAGGTGCTCGCGGTTGAGCAGCCGGTGCCAGAAGCTCGAGCGATCCTCCGCCTTGAAGATGCGAGGGCCCACGTAATGGCCGATCGCGTAGTTCGCCGCGTCTCCCAGGATCGCCGCCGCCAGCAGCACCGGCACAAGCACGGCCATGTCCAGTTTGCCGCGCGCCGCCACCGCGCCCGTGGCGAACAGCAGCGAGTCGCCGGGCAGGAACGGCGTCACCACGAGCCCGGTCTCGCAGAATATGATGAGAAACAGCAGCGCGTAGATCCACCCGCCGCACGCATCGATGATCGTGGTCAGATGCGCGTCGAAGTGCAGGACGAAATCCAGCGCTTGCTCAAGGAAGTCCATCATGAAGTCTCAGATTGCATCAATCTCTGGGTGGCATGCCCACGTCCACGTGGGCATGCTTCCGTCGAACCAACATGCCCACGTCGGCGGACCTCCGTGGGCATGCCACCCCGTCCAATAATCCTAGCTTGCGACCCGCCCGCGCGGACCCCGATAATACCCCTCATGTCCGACCCCGTCCTATCGCAATTCGAGTTCCCGGACCTCCCCTCGCAGTTCCGCCAACTGCTGGGAAAGTGCCGCGATCTGTACGTCTCCAGCGGCGAGCTAGCGGCACGTGAGCACGCCGCCCTGCTCGCCGAGCCCGGCGAGCGGTTCGTCCAGCTTATGGACGACCTGCACAAGGCGCTCTTGGTAAAAGTGTTCGTCTCGATCGCCGAGTGCGACCGCCGTTGGAGCAAGAACGAAAAGTTCCTCGCCGAGGTGCTGGTCTTTCATCTGTGGAGCGAATGGCTCGAAGGCGAGGCCCTGCAGACCGCCATCCAGCACATGAGCGAAAAGGCGATGTCGCTCAACTGGTACGCGCTGGTGCGTCCGTTCGACCAGATCGCGCCGTTGCGCGATCGCATCGCGGAGCTTGAGACGATCGTCACGCGGCTCGCCAACATCGTCGCGCGAGCGGACGGGCCGGTCCAACCGGTCGAGGCCGCCCGCATTCGCAGCTTGCAGGACGAGCTTCACGTGCACCTCCGCGCGATCCCCATCGACGAGGATCACGCCGAGGCCGACCGCGCCGGCGCCCAGGCGATCGAAAAAATCTTCACCACCGCCAACCAACTCCCCGCCATGGGACGACCCCAAGACGCCCCGCCCCTCACCAAAGACCCGTTAGCCGCGCCGCGCAGGGTCCTC
>JANOIK010000651.1:0-1548 GCA_031407585.1 Planctomycetota bacterium
CCGAATCGTTCGCCGTGAGCATCTGGACCGCCAGACGCAACGGCCTGAGGAGCAGGTCGAGCATGAGGGCACGTTGGGGAAGAGGCGATGAGAGTGCCGGTTGTCGAAGATTTATCGGCGCGCGCGCCTACGGCCGCCCAATGTTTCTGGGTGCGGCTCAGAATGCAGCAACGCATGCGTTGCTAGCTCGCCGTCGTTTCAGCGGCAAGAACGCCCACAATCATTCTTCCGGCTCCCTCCCCTCGGCGCGGAGGGCTGGGGAGGGGGGAAACGCCATGGCAGACTCACCACTAGCGCCCGCTGCGCGAAGATACGCTAGCAAGTCGAGCACCTCGCTCTCACTCAGCGTGTTGAGCAGCCCTCCGGGCATAACCGACGTCTCCGACGGGTACTGCTTTTCGATCGCATCGCGGCGGAGCGTAATCTCCGACTTGGGGTCGAGCATGTTGGTGCTGACCATCACCGTATCGGCGTAGAGATTGGTCACGCGACCGGTAACCAATCGGCCGTTGGTTTCAAACACTGTCTGCCGGTACTGGTCGGAGACTTCGTGGTTCGGCTCGACGATGGACCGCAGAATGTCGCGCACGCCGAAGCGTCCTCCCACGCCGGTAAGATCGGGCCCCACCGACGAGCCTTCTCCCGCGACGCGGTGGCAGTTGTAGCACGTCGCCGCGGAAAACATGCGGCGGCCGTTGGCGAGGTCGCGCGTACCGGCCGCGTCGCGCTCGACCGCGGCCACCAGTTCGTCGAGCGTCCATTCGTGGACGAACTTCCGCGACGTCGTTTCCACCGGCGCCGTGCTTTCGAGGAGCGGCTTCGCGATCCGCTGGGCGAACGCCGTCCGATCGGCGCCGTTGAACGTGCTGATGAAACGCTCTCTCGCCGCCACGATGTACCCGAAGGACGACTGCCCGCCGCGCAGGCTCGCCGAGTGGTCGAACCAGTCGAGCAACTGCGTGCGCTGCTCGGCCGTCCACGGCGAAGCAATCGCGCTCAACGCGACCGCGGCGTCGATGGCTTCCTCTTGCGTAGCGGCGGCTGCCTGGATCGCGAGCAATCGCTCGACCATTCGATCGGCGTGCAATCGAATGAGCAGCGCCGCGGCCTCGCGATCGACGAGGTGATCGCCCGCGGGAAATGACGGATCGACGGCGCCAATGAGTCTCGTCTTGACTTCGTCGTCCACGGGGTAGAAGCGAATCACGCCCAGCGCGGCGGTTCGCAGGAAATCGAGCCGCTCGTCACGGCTCATGTCCACAAACTTGAGCTGCACGAGCGCCTCGCTCCACGCGGTTTGGTCGTCGCGGGTTCCGGTTCGCGCCAGTGCCGCGAGGGCCTGAAGGCGCGCCAACGGCGCCGGTTCCGCGAGCGCCCGCTCCCGCCACTCGGTGGACGGCTGGTGCTCGATAGCCACGCGAGCCGCGTAGCGAATGGATCGGTCCAGATGACTCAAGTAGGGCCACGCCGCGTTGGCCACGCCTTCGCGCGGGCCAACGTGGAGATTCTCCAACCAGCGGCGAAGCTCGCGATCTTTTTCCGGCGATC